>JAUWDN010000136.1 GCA_030608765.1 Promethearchaeota archaeon | reverse complement strand
AAATTAGATTGTCATGTCGTTTCTACGGGGCACACATACAAAAACTTAAAGGATAAAATCTCAAGCAAGAAATTATGGGACATGTCCCTAATAAATATAACTGGTAGATTAGTAGATGAAGATTGGAAAGGGTTAGATGGCAAAGGCCAATATAGAATGGCTATTTTTGGCGGACATCTTGTCTATTATGTAAGTCAAACTTTAAGTCGATTAAAGAATTTTCAAAATTACTTGCGACTCATTGAACTGGATAAATTTTCCCATCCAAATGCTAGATTTAGCCTTCCAAATTTGAGCGACGACGACTGGAAAGATTTTTTAGAAAAGTTAATTGAAAATTTATAAAATTAAAAATAGGAAAAATACTAAGAGGAAAATAACAAAATGAGTTTTTCAGATATGCCTGTTGATGTTGGTCCCGTTTATGAAGGAGAACGCATCAGGGCAAAACAAATGTATGTAGAATTAGGCGGTCCAAAAATAGAGAAACATTTTGAACTTTGCAGAGTAAAATCCCCAAAAGAGATTAAAGATGGTCAAGTAACAATCCATGGCCTCGATTTAAAGGATATGGAAGAGGGTTCAACCCATCCAATCGGAATTTTAGTAGAAGTCTCCGGACCCGAATTAGAAGAAGATTTAGAAGCTGTTTTTGAGAGACGGGTTCATGAATTCTGTAACTTTGTTAATGGTGTTATGCATCTTAATCAAAGATATACTAATTGGTTGAGAGTCTCAAAAGCCGCGTTCGAAAAGGGATTGAATTCGTTTCAAATATTAGGAACAATTATGATTAGACTTTACAAGGCAGAATTACCAATCATTGAACAAGCTCAAGTTACATTCTACACAGAGGAAAAAGAAATTGAAAAACCTCATGCGATGGCAATGGAGATTTACGATAAAAGAGACGAGAGAGCCAGAACAATCCACGATGATGATGTGGATATGTTCTATGGATGCGTATTATGCCAATCCTTCGCTCCGACTCACGCATGTTGCATTACACCTGACCGAACAAGTTTATGCGGTTCAATTAATTGGTTCGATGCAAGGGCAGCTGCGAAAGTCGATCCTAAGGGCCCTTTATTCGAAATCCCCCCCGGCGAATGCTTAAACGAGCTTGCAGGCGAATATACCGGTATAAATGAGATGATCAAAAAACGTTCGTTAGGAGAAATTGATAGAATTTATCTATTTTCGGGCATGGAATTCCCACATACATCGTGCGGTTGTTTCGAAGCTATCGATTTTTACATCCCTGAAGTAAACGGACACGGAATTGTAGATCGAAACTACGGCGACGTAGCAATTAACGGGCTTCCGTTCACCGCGATGGCAAATCAAACCGGAGGGGGCAAACAGATGCCTGGTTTTAACGGCATCAGTATCCAATACATCGTATCACCGAAATACCAGCAATACGACGGTGGAATTGAGACTATCGTGTGGATGAACAAGGGAGTAAAAGACCGCGTTGGCGAGTTCCTTCCAAAAGACCTTTTGCCTAAAATTGCAACTGAAGAAGAAGTTACTGATATTAACGCGTTAAAACAATGGTTACAGGATGTTAACCATCCCATAGTCGAAACATGGGCAGAGGCGTTAGAGGAAGAGGAAGAAGAATGGGAAGCAGAAGGCGCGATGGTTCCAATGGGAACTTTGGGGATGACTATTCCGGGAGTAGGTGGCGCGGGCGGATTCAAAATCATTTTAAAGAATTGTAAAATCCACGCAGAATCAATTATAATCAAAAAGATCGAGCCTAAGGGCGGAAAGAAGAAATAATAAAATTTAAACTATTTTATTTTTACTATTTTTTATATATTTAGCATTTTAAATCATCTATTTCTTCCAATAAGGGGAATTTACCCCCAAAATATAAAATAGAAACATTTTTATAGATTTCTCGCCAAGTTCATGAACAAAAAAGAGATTATAAATACTTTTTACTGGTATAACCTTTGTTCTACTGGTAAAACTTTTGTTCTACTGGTGAAACTTTTGTAAAACTTTTATAAATGATTTGGATCAATATTATTATAATTTATTTACTGTAATTTTTTTCGTAATCCTTAAAATTTAGAGTCAATAAAGTTAAAATTTATTTAAAGAGAAGTGAAATTCATGTCCCTTCCATTATCAACAATTGGATTGTTGAACGGTTTAACACAATCGGGATTAGTCCTTTTTGGGTGTATTTTAGGGGTTTTTTTTATATCCAAATCGAAAAAAACTGATGCTAAACTTCTTTTTTTTTTAGGTTTAGGAACCATAGGAATAGGTCTTTGGCAATTAGCGGGATTCATAGATTTTATACATATTCTTGCAACAAATGTAAACTTACCTATTTATTCTGATCCAAATATTCCTTTTAGCTCACTCTTTTGGTTTTTTACAACTTTATTTGAGCTTATCTCTGGAATTGGCTTTCTATTTTATGCGGCTTTAAAACTTGTCATTCCAAGAAAAAGGTATTATTTTTTAACGTTATATTTAATTTTAGGAGTCATTATATCCATAATTTACATAGGTTTTTTTTCATTAAATATAGAATTAATAGAACCTGATTTTCCGGGTGATGACATTATAAACACATCAGTTTATCGAACATCTCCGATTTTTCCTCTAATGATTTGTGATGTATTATTATTTTTGATTTTTAATGTGATTGGTTTACTTCTCAGGAGTTTTAAATCAAAAGGGATCATAAAAACAAAGTTAATTCAATTAAGCATTGCTAACTTACTATTCTTGATTTTTTTTGTAATATATGTTATAGCAACTGATTCACTTTTGAAATTAGTCATGAGAATTGGTGAAATAGGCAGTATACTAATCATGTATTTTGCCCTAAGAGAAGCTCCAGAAAAACCAAAGAAAATGCGTCCAAAAAAGGAAGTAAAAGTTAAAGACGGCTTATTTCGGTTAATAAAAAGACCCAATGTAATTACGGAAGAAGAGGTCTCAATTTCCAAAGAAAAGAAAATCTGTTTAGTATGTAAGGGAAAAGTGTTGAGTTTTAGTTTTATTTGTCCAGAATGTGAAACATTTTATTGTGAAAATTGTGTTAAAGCCATTATTGGTATGGAAAATACCTGTTGGGCATGTAATAAACCGTTAGACGAGTCAAAACCCTTTAAACAGTATAAAAAACAAGAAGAATTTTATGGTGATCTCATTAAAACAGATCCAAAACTTAAAAAATAACATATATGAAAATAAATAATCACTCAACTAAAGTTATTAATTTTCCTTATTTAGAACTTAAATCGTTTAACCTTTTTATGATACCCCACTCTTTAACGAGTTTTGCTGTAGCTGGAGGGACCAAATGTTCCCACGGTTCACCTTTTAGCATAGATTCACGGATGTCACTTCCGCTGAGACCTTTTTTCTCTAATGGAACTTCCCATAGAACATGGACTTTCAATCCCAACGACTCTAAGTATTTTTTCTTCTGTCTGCCCCAATCGTCGTAAATCGAAATGAAGAAGACAACATTCATTGGGACATAATATTTTAATAACTCAGGGATATTGATAGGAAAGGGTACAATTGAAAACTCTGAAAATGTCAGCCCTTTCTCCAACAGAGTTTCCCTTATCATCACATAGCGTTCGTAAAATGTTAAAGGGTTAGCGATTGGTTGACTACGATGTGGATTTGAGTCGTGATCCTTAGTTAGAGATGGATCTGGATTTGTAATTCCTATAATCAAATGCTTACACAATTTCTTTCCCGTTAATAAAAATTTCATGTGATCGTTGTGAAGGATTTGAAATCTTCCATGAATCGTACCTAAATCGTAATTAAATTTATCCTCTGGCATTATATATCGCATTTCGGAGAGCTTTTGGTGCGATTGGTTAAGGCTCTAATCGTTTTTCACACAATTGTAAATCGAATAATTTATAGAATGTTAATAAATTTGTCTTTTTGTTTTATTCACTATTTCTTTAGACTTTTTCAATTTATAAATCTTTACTGACACATAATTCATATTATAGCAAATAGATACCACCCACATAAAGCTTATGACTAGCGTTATTATATCTGATCTCCAATCAAGAAATTACGAAACAACTCAAGAAATCGGCAATAGAATTACAAAATTCATACATGCAAGCGATATCCACTTAGGGAGTCATCAGTATCGAAACGATAATCGAGCAAACGATTTTGTATTTGCATTTGAAGAAATATTATCGAAGGCTATCACCCATCAAGTTGATTTTATTTTATTAGGAGGTGATGTATTCACATCTTTAGAAATGTTACCAGGCAAATTAACTAAAATTGTCAATATTTTAAGAGATTTCAAGAATAAAACGGATGATAGAATTCTAATCATAGCAATAGAGGGAAATCACGATATTAGAAAGTTCTCGAGAGGAGTAAGGTTTAGTCATCGAGGTCAATCATGGCTAAAATTCTTAGCGAGTTTAGAACTTATCGTGCTCCTCGATGCTGACATCAATGCGCCCCCGGAAGATATCTTTAAGCCATACGATTTTCGGCTTCGAAAAGGTGGTAAAATTCAAGTTAAGAATGTAGTTATATATGGGACTAGATATATAAAAGAAAAACCAGAAGATTACTTATTAACTTTAAAGGAAGGAATCATAAAAGACGACGGGAATTTTCACATCCTCCTTCAACATTTTGGTATTAAGGGTCAAATGGAACAAGTCCCAGGCGTTAACTACGAAAGAATTAAGCACCTAAAAGAGAGGGTACAATATCTTGCCCTTGGTCATTACCATTTACAATTTATTTTAGATGATTGGGTTTATAACCCAGGATCCTCTGAAGCGGCGTGCTCCACAGACT
>JAUWDN010000013.1 GCA_030608765.1 Promethearchaeota archaeon | reverse complement strand
ACTTATACGGAGACATTCATGTACATATGCTAAGATACTTCGATTTAAGACCCTTCTGCCAGGAATGGGATCCACGCATGGTTCTCGAACACGGACTTCCTCCCGTGAATAGTTGGGCACATTGTAATCGATCAGGTCCAGCTGGTAGCTTACGGGTCGCTGTTACGCATTTAGCAAAATGGTTAGGGATCATACAAGGCGAATTTAGTGGAGGTTTAGGATATGATTACATAACGACATTCCTCGCTCCTTACGCAAAAGGCCTTTCCGCAAGGGAAATCGAACAATCAATGCAATGTTTAATATTTGAAACAAACCAGATATTTGCTGCTAGGGGCGGTCAAGTACCTTTCACATCAATTTCGTGTGCTCCCACGGTACCTGAAGGTTTATTGAGTATTCCTGCTATTGGCCCTCACGGCAAAATTATTGGAAGATATAGCGATTATAAAAATGAGTGTTTAAAACTTTTTGATGCTCTAACCGATGTTTATATCCATGGAGACTACGACGGAAAACTGTTTGCATTTCCAAAGCACGAAATAAAGATTAAAAAGGAGTGGCTTAAAGAGTTCGAACCGTCTTACCTTAAACTAATGGAAGAGGTCACTAAGATGGGAACTCCTTATTTTCTTAATATGTGCCCAGAATGGATGCCAGACGAAATTCATAGTCAATGTTGTCGAAAATTTTTAAGTGGGAATCAGATTATAAGTCGCTGCGAATTAGATCCTGAAAAAAGAAAAAATGTTAATGTTTGGGAAAATTATGTCTCAATTGGCTCACTCCAAAGCGTTAGTCTTAATTTACCTAGATATGCTTACATGTCTGCTAACGAAGAAGATTATTTTAGCGTTTTAAATAAGAACATGGAGCTCTCCGCAAGAATTTTACTAAAAAAATGGAAATTAATTAAAAAACGCTTAAGATCGGGCCATCTACCTTTATGCAGCGGTAAAATTAACGGAAAACCAATTTTTAACTTAAAAGATCAAAATCTTTCTATAGGTTTTACTGGCTTAAACGAAGCCGTAAAAAGCCTGATTGGATATGAATTGCATGAAGATGATACTGGTTATAATTTTGGGAAAAAAGTACTAGAGTATATGGTTGCAAAATGTAATTCTATGACCAAGAGCAATGGAATTAGCTTTTCCCTTTGGGAACAACCTGCCGAATCTAGTTCAGGGCGCTTTGCTAGATTAGATTTGAAACATTTCCCTAAAAAAGCAATTCCGCAATCTTCTGGTAACTCTGCTTACTATACAAATTCAAGTCACTTTAGATATGATGCTGATATAAGTTTATCTGAAAGAATTAGAAAACAAGGAGATTTTCACCCTATTGTTGAAGGAGGTGTAATAACGCATATTTGGCTTGGTGAGCAAAATCCTGATATCCAGGGACTCTGGGAATTAACGAAAAAGATTTGCTTAAACACAAACACAGCTTATTTTGCTTATACAATTGATTTTACATATTGTCCTTCATGTAGGAAAATGTTTCAACAAAGTCAATTTACATGTCCTCAATGCCACTCTCATGATGTAAAAGTATATTCTCGTATCACAGGATATTATAGCGAAGTAAACAGATACAATCCTGGAAAAAGAGCAGAGTGGGAAGCAAGAAAACGAGAACATTTAATATTTTAACTTTTCTTCTTTAATTTTTTAAATAATGTAGTGTCTTACAATATTTATGAACAAAGATTTATCGCTTAAAGAGTATCAAAAAAAAATTGATAAGTGGATTCTAAACCATGGTGGCTACTGGTCTCCTCTCTCTATGTTTAGTGCGATAGTGGAAGAAGTTGGTGAATTAGCTAAGGAAATAAATCATCTTGAAGGATTTAAACCAAAAAAGTCTGGCAAAACGGAAACAAAACTAGGTGAAGAGCTCGCAGATGTTATTTTTGCTATAATATGCGTCGCGAATTATTATAAAATTGACATTCACAACGAATTGGATCTTGTAATTAAGAAGTTTACTAAAAGAGATTCAAAACGATTTAATTAAGTAGGAAGTTTTACCGTTTTCAAGAGTTTTCTCTGAAAATTAATCTAAATTTGTAAAATTTTAATTCTTTTAAGCTTTTTTATTTTTTAGAAGTATAGAAAATTATAATAATAATTATTTATTCACCTTAAAAAATGCAAGAAGAAGGTTTAGAGAAACGAGAAATACTTAATTTGCTAGAAAGAAAGCTAGAGAAAGATTTTTCTTACGATTCAGGATTCATTTTAGGATCTATGTGCACAGAACCTTTAGAAATTGCTAAAGAAATCTATATTAAATATATTTCTAAGAATTTAGGAGACCCAGGGTTATTTTTAGGCACTGCTGCATTGGAGGAAGAACTAATCTTCGAAATTGGTGCTTTATTTGGAAATAGAAATATTATTGGGACTTTTACTACTGGAGGGTCTGAAGCCAATTTGATAGCTATGAGGATTGCTAGAAACCTGCGATCTGATATTAAAAATCCCGAAGTGGTGGTTCCAGCTTCTGCTCATATTTCTTTTGATAAAGCAGCAGATTTATTAAACCTTAAACTGAGGAAAGTAAAATTGATGGATAATTTTCAAGTAGATTTAAATCATTTCGAATCCTTAATCAACAAAAATACATGTGCGGTTGTAGGAGTTGCGGGTACTACATCCTTAGGCTTAATTGACCCAGTTGAAGAAATAGGGAATCTTGTTGAAGGAAAGAATATATTCTTTCACATTGATGCCGCGTTCGGTGGATTTGTCTTGCCTTTTCTAAAGAGGTTAGGTTACAAAATTCCACTATGGGATTTCTCAGTAAAATCTGTCGATTCAATCACAGCAGACCCCCATAAAATGGGATTAGGAATAATTCCTTCAGGGGGCTATTTTATTAAAGATGCCTTAATATTGCAGAAAACAGGTTTTGAAATTCCTTATTTAGCGGGAGGACCTTTTAAACACTTTCATATCGTTGGCACTAGGCCCGGAGGTCCAATAATAGCGTTTTGGGTAATATTAAAGTATTT
The DNA here is from genome assembly GCA_030608765.1 of Promethearchaeota archaeon. The sequence continues at coordinate 8,081 of JAUWDN010000013.1, read as the reverse complement.
AGGTATTAATGGCTTTAATGAGATTATAAGGAAATGTATGGAAAATACTGAATATTTAGCGCAAAGAATATCAGAAATTAATGGAATAAAATTAGCTGTAGATCCAATTATGAATGTTATAGGAATCACCACAGAAAATGGAGATAGCATTTGTGAAATCGAGGAGGCTTTACGTAATAATAACTGGATGTTAGGAAAATTTCTGGATTTAAATTTAATTAGAGTTGTGATAATGCCGCATGTAAAAAGAGAACATTTATCTAATTTTGTCTCTGATTTAGAAAAAATTGTAAAAAAACTAAAATATTAATAAGTAAGAAGTTAGAATTTTATTATATCCATCAGTAATATATTTACTAGTTGAATAGTAATCTAATAATTTATACAAGTTTATTAGTGTAAAAATCCTCTTTAGAAATGAATCGAGAATGGGAAAAGATAAAAAAAAAACGATTGGAATAAAAACAACGAGATATTTTACGAAAAGTTGCACTAATTGTATGTTTGAATACCCAAATTGGTTTACTAATTGCCCTAAATGCAGTGCTGCTTGGGATTCTGCTAAGGCGGAGAAAATCCAAAAAAAGATTCTAAAAAAAACCATCAAAATCGTTGTTAAAATAACAGAAGAAGATTTCAACAATACTTTAGAAAGGGTTCAGCTTATTTTTAGTGCCGATCACGGAAAGTCGTGGTATCGCTTCCAAATGGAACACGAGTTAGATTATTTTATCGCAGAGATTGCCGATGTTCCAATGGGTTCTATTATTATCTATTATATTGAAGTATTACTGGCCCACGGCGAAAAAGTTATTGAGAATAACGAAGGGAAGTACTTTTATTATGAGGTTGGCATTCCTATCGAAAATTCAGAAGTAAATCGACAACTGCAACAACAGGCGACAGTAACAAGTGAATATGACGAAAGACCAGAAGTACGTGAAAAATCGCTAGTAGAGCCTAATCTTAATTTACAAGAAAATTTACGCGAGGCTTCAGCTCCACTATCTCAAATTTATGTTAACAATAAAAATATTCAACCACCACAACAACCAAAAAAATATCGTGTTGAGGACAATGTAACTATTTTTGGAAAGCTTCAAACCCAAATAGATCCAGAATTAAAAATATGTCCTTATTGTAATTCAAAGATCAAAAAATTGTGGAGTACTTGCCCTATTTGTGGAAAAAATATTTAGAGAACAAGATCGAAAATAACTTGTTTGGATTTTAAAATTTATAGCTTATTACCACACTTATTACAAAATGCGTAATCAGAAGATAGTATAGACCCGCATTGTTCACAGATTAAGAGATCCTTAGATTTAGGTTTTTCTTCTTGAATTGGTTGAGTAGATGTAAATGCTGTAAAATTACTTGAATCTGCTTCAATATCTGCTACATTAGGAATAATTCTTAATGTAGATTTCCCTTCTTCTTTAGTGTTATTTTCTCCTGTAAAGGGCATGAAAGGAACGCTCTGATCAGTGGTTAAGTCTTCAGTTTTTTGAGTGAGAGTTTGAAATAAGGAATCCATCTCAGGTTTGGGTTTTTTTTGAGCAGGAACCTGTGAAGGTTTCGATTTTGAAGGCTCAAGTTGCTTTGCTTTTTTATCTTTTTTCGATTTTTTCATAGCTTCAATTAAATTCTCTTGCTTCTCCCGGTCTTCAATAATTTTCTTCTCTTTTTCAATCTTGGCTTTTTCTTTATCTTGTTTCTTTTTTTCCTTAGCTATCTTTTTCTTCTCTTTCTTTGTTATAATTGTTTGAGGCATATAATCAATTAATGAATCAGAAGAAGATCCTGGAGGTGATGCGGTTGGAAAGATTGGGGATCTACCAGTCAATTCTGGTTGGGGTTTAGGACTAGGCTCAAATGTCATTGAAGCCGGTTGAGGTTTAGGAGTTTCTTCCCTTTTCTTTACGCGAAATGGAGTTTTACTTGGAGAGCTTTCTATTGGTTTTTTTGAGTATGAGCTCTGAAACTCCTTGGGAGTTGGTGCTGGTACTGGAACATTAGACGTAAAAGGAATTGTTTTTGGTTTATACACCTTATCATCACTAGTTAAGTTTTCTAGTTCTGATTTCGCCGCATCTTTGATCAGAATTTCATCAGGAGTTTTAAATTCTATTTCGGTTGGTTCAGGTGTTGGGATTTCAGGGCTAGGGAGCGGTTCCATCACCGGTGCTGGTTCGGGAACAGGTGGGGCTTCATATTCGATTTCTGGTTCAGGTTCAAAAAGAGGAGCAGGTTCTACTAATTTAGTTAGTTTCGGTTCGGGAACAGGTGGAGCCTCATATTCGATTTCAGGCCCCAACTCTGTAGTTTGTGTGGATTCGGGGGCAGGTGGAACGACATATGCATCTTGAGGTTCGCTAGATGGAATTACAGGCTCGGAAAATTGGTCTCCATCTTTAGGGCCATTTCCAGGAGTATAAACAGTATGATTTGCAATCAATTGCTCAGGAACACCTTGTCCGATCATTAAGCACGCAAGGATATAAAAACAATCCCCAACTCCATCACCTGTTTTAGCTGAAGTTTCCATATAATACAAATTGAAATCATTGATAAATTTACTAATCTCTTCAATTGAAACGGCTCTCTGGTCAATTAAATCGCTTTTATTTCCAACGAGCAATACTGGAATTTCAGATTTTATGTTTGCTCTAACTTCTTCTATCCATTGCGGTAGATGTTCGAAACTTGCGGAATTTGTTAGGTCAAAAACGAGTATTGTGCCTAACGATCCCCTATAGTACATTGGTCTTATGGAACTAAAGCGTTCCTGACCCCCGGTATCCCAGAGTTGGAGCTTACACTTAATAGGTCCTTCAGAAGTATCAATTGAAATTGTTTTCACATGAAAATCAACCCCAATTGTCATTTTATAATCCTCGGTAAAGAATCCCTTTGAGAACCGGAGTGTAAGAGCTGTTTTACCAACCCCTCCATCACCTACAACAATAGATTTAAAAAGATAATCGTATTCCTCTGCCATTTTAAAACTTCCTTTAATTTATTCCGTCTTTATTTCTAAATTTAAAACATTAAACAAAGTTCTTATATTATAATTATTAATAAAAATTTATTTAATTATACTTTTGGATAATTTACATCTTATTCTCTAAATTCTTCTTATTTACTGAAAAGGTACTTTGAATATATTTTGAGGATATATCCAATTGCTTGAAAAAAAATCATTTAAATCTCCTTTAACAACTTTATATCCATTTTACTAAGTTGCTAAGTTATCAAAACCTTGTGCTTACTTTTTTTCTTTTTCTTTTTCAACACTTTCAAACCAACTTTCTATCTTATTCAAGTCCTCTTTTGGAAATTCGTAGGAGTGTTCTGTATCGGGATACAATCCTTTTTCTACTTCGTTTTTATAGCTATTTATAGCCTTTCGAACGGAACTACCAATTTCCCCAAAATATTTGAGAAACTTCGGTTTAAAATCTGTAAAAAGCCCCAACATATCGTTTATAACTAGTATTTGACCATCGCAATGCGATCCAGCACCAATACCAATGGTAGGGATGTCTACCGATTTTGTTATTAATTTTGCAATTTGCCAGGGAATGCTCTCAAGCACAATTGAAAACACTCCTGTTTCTTCTAATTTCTTAGCATCAACAATTAACTTTTTGGCGGTCTCTACGGTTTTTCCTTGTACTAAAAAACCTCCAAATTCATATATTGCTTGAGGAGTTAGCCCTATGTGCCCCATTACTTGTATATCTGCATCGATTATAGCTTTTATCGTTGTACAAATTTTAGCTCCACCCTCAACTTTCACAGCTTCTGCCCCACCTTCTTGAATAAACCTTCCAGCGTTTTTTACTGCTTCTTTGATATCAATTTTATATGATAAAAAGGGCATGTCAGCAACTACCATAGAATTTGACACCCCGCGCGCCACTGCTTTAGTATGGTGAACCATTTCGTCCATCGTAACAGATAAAGTATTTTTATATCCAAGAACCACCATGGAGAGGGAATCACCTACGAGAATTAAGTCTATCCCACAATCATCGACGATTTTAGCAAATGAATAATCGTAGGAGGTAATAGTTACGATTTTTTCACCACGCTTTTTTTTCTCAATGATTTTTTTGGCAGTCATTTTTTGAAGCGCCATATATGAAGTAACTCTATAATTTAGAAAAATCTTTTGTTTATTTATAAAAATAAAATAATAGGCTTTGAAAAAATCGATATCGATAAAACATTGGTAAATATTGATTCCATCTAAGGTTAGGTGAAACTAGTTTGTAAAACATTCCTAAATAATCAATAAGATTATTTAATAAACTATTCATTAAATAAATCTGATAAAACACACAAAAGTTTGATATTTATGGATGCTAAAGATATAGATTATTATTCTCTAGGTTTCGATTTTATCGAAACAAAAGAAATGTTTGTTTCAAATTACGAAGATGGCAAATGGGATAAAGGAAAATTAATGCCTTTCGGTAATTTTGAAATTTCACCCGCTGCTTGCATATTAAACTATGGACAGGGAATTTTCGAGGGCATGAAGGCTTTAAGAACTAGAAATGGAGAGATTGTTCTTTTTAGACCTAAAGAAAACGCAAAAAGGTTCAACAATAGTGCCGACAGAATTTTAATGCCTAATTACGATGAGAATGATTTTGTTTCTGCTGTAAAGGAAGTTGTGAGAGCTAACGAGGATTATATACCCCCTTATGATAGTGATGGAGCACTCTATATACGCCCATTAATGATTGGAACGGGCTCCATAGTTGGAGTAAAACCCGCTAAAGATTACAAACTACTAATATTCACGGTTCCAGTAGGACCCTATTTTCCAGAAGGTTTTCAGGGTATAGATTTAGAAATAACAAAAAAATATACAAGGGCTGCCCCTGGCGGAACTGGTGCATCTAAAACCTGCTGTAATTACGCGGGATCTATGTTACCTGCGAAAGAAGCGAAGGAAAAGGGATTCGAACAAGTTATATTTCTAGACGCGGTCCATATGGAATTTATAGACGAGGTTGGAGCAGCCAATTTTTTTGCGGTGGTTAATGGAACTCTGGTGACCCCAAAGGTAGCTGGAACGATTTTACCAGGTATTACTCGAAAGTCAATACTTGAATTAGCTTCAAAGAAAATAGGAATGAAAACGGAAGAAAGAGATGTTTCCTACAAAGAATTGTTTGAAGATTCTTGTACTGAAGCTTTTTGTGCTGGTACTGCTGCTGTTATCACTCCAATTAAATCTGTTGTAGTTAACGATAAAAAAAGGGTTTTTAGTGAGGGTAAACCAGGTGAATTTACGAGAAAAATATATGAGCTCTTAACAGGAATTCAGCGGTTAGATATTGATGATGAATTTGGATGGATTGAGAAAGTTTAATAAAAAATTCTATATCAATTGTTACTAAAGACATAGATTCTCTATTAAAATTTCAAAAGTCTTTATTATATTTTCTCCTGTCTTTGACGATATCTTTATATAAGATATTATGTTGTCATATTCTTGCTTAATTTCTGATATGTAATTATCAATAGCTTGGTATTCATAAGTGTTAACTAAATCACTTTTAGTTCCTATCAATACAATAGGAATATGTCCGAAAGTTTCAAGTGTAATTATCCAATCATAAACATTTTCTATTGTATTGATTCTCGTTAGATCAAAAAGAATTAAGGCGGCGAGAGAGCCTTCAACAAAGTCACTTAAAAGCGTTTTGAACTGGTTCTGCCCGGCAAAATCCCACATTATAAAATTGAATTCAGTTCCATTAACATAAATGTTTTTTGAATAAAAATCTACGCCTCTGGTTAATTTACTATTATCAAAAAAACGATCGTTAACAAGGCGATTCAAAAATGAGGTTTTTCCTACTCCGCCATCTCCAGATACTATGACCTTTACCGTTTTTTTCATGATTACTAATATCTGTGTAGATAAAGATTAAAAAAGTTCTAGTTAAAGTTAATTTGTGTAATATTAGCACGTAAAAAAGTTTTTAGTATATTGAACGCTTTATAATCTCTTATAAAAGTGTCTATTAGTTAGAATTAAAATTCTTCTCGAAGTTTTAATATTTTCTTTTTAAACTTTTTTAGCCTAGGGTCAATGATGTTATAAATTTTAAAGCCGTCAAGAATTTCTAAAGCTTTTTGATAATAGTTAATACTGTTAATAAAATCACCGTATTTCTCAGCATTTTCTGCTTTTTCGATATTGAAATCTAATTCAATATTCTTGGTTTTGTGTTCTAAATTAAAGATTTTTTGAGAGATTTTATTGATTTCTTCTTTGAATATGAAGTCTTTAGCTATAAACAGCGCCTTATTGTACTCAGTTAGGGTTATTCGATAAGTGGAATCTTTTTCTGCCACTTTGGCTTTTCTCATTATTTCTTTAATTAACTTTCGTGCTGATCCTTCGTCCATTGTCTTTAATTGGTCCTTCAACTCATCGATATTGGCATCGCTCATAATAATTGAAGATATTGAGCTAGTTTTTATTTCTCTTTTTTGATCGATGGCTTGAACTGATTCTATAGTATCTGTTATAGCTTCTATAGATGTAGGAGTGATAACTTGTCTTTCTAAAAGGTGGTGAATTTCATAAAGAACGACCTCATCTTCAATATTTACGATCTTTTTAAGACGAGTAAACATATTATAAATAAAAAAGAAAGGTTTCACTGCAAGAATTTCCTTTGCGAGGTTGTATATTGCATTTTGAATTAAACTTTTTTTAACTTTTTCTAACTCATAAGGGGGAATTGAGTGTGCTAAAGTCATTGGAAACGTAAGACTTATATTAAACGACTCTACAATCTCATTAATCATGTTTTTAAAATCAATAGCACCTGTATTTTGAAAAGAAATAAGCTCATCTTTGAAGTCTTTTTCAAATTCTTCTATAAATCGAAAAGTATGATTTCTCAGTTTATTAGAAGCTTTATGATCGAGTATTAAACAAACTCGCACATAATCTCCATCCTTGAGTATAATGTTAAAGTTTTTATATTGAAATTCATAAAAATAATATTCAAATGAAGGTATGAGATTTTGATTCGACACTTCCTCCGATTCGGAAAAAGTTATATTAGCTTGAATAAAACCACTCAACAAATTAGCATCGATATCTACTCCCGAGACCGCGTAGTTTAACAGGGATAGGCCCGATCCTTTATCTATTATAATTATGTGCTTAATATTTAATACATCCAAAAATTTCTGCCAAATAGTTTCCCTTTCTAATTTAAGCTGCTTTTCAATAGAATCTACTTTATATATCTCTATTGTTGAATCGAACTCGAACCCTAATTCCTTTAACCGGGCTTTAATACACTCTATACAAGATAACTTCTCTTTTGGGCACTTATCCTCGTTATATCCACAGTTATACCCTAAACCATTAATTTTAAAGTATACCATAAAAACCCCTGAAACAAATCCGTTTTTTCTAAAAAAATATTATTTACAGGCTAAACCGCTTCTAAAATAATAGAAATCCTTCTTCTTAAAATTAAGTTAAACGAAAAAAAAAGAGGGTTTATAAAAGAATTTTCCAAAATAATGTTTAGAATAGATAAACTATTTTAATTTTTTAGTAAAATAGAAATCTCTTCTTTAAAGTTAAAAGGTATTAAAAAATGGAAAGCAAAAAGAAAAAGTTTCTATATAGTAGTATTACCGTAATTCTTGGTTTAACGATCATATTTACCGTATTATTTTCATTGTTTTGGTCTACTTTAATCACAACGATTTTTAGTAGTGAAGGTTTATGGATAGGCGTAGTTGCTATAATTTGCAGAGCCTTGATACTAGGAATTATGTCGTTCTTTCTTTACCGAAAATGGTTAAGACAGGAAGCAACATATACATCAGACGCTTACTTTTTATTCGGATCCTTTTTTGGAATATTATCTTGCGCAAAAATCTATGATCTCTATTTTAATTTAACAGTTATCTCTGAAGCTTTTAGTACTGAATTTATCTTACTTTTAGTAAAGATCAGGTTCTTCATAATAATTGTGAACTTAATCCCTATATTGTACATTGGTTTAGACGCGATTCTTATATAT
>JAUWDN010000005.1 GCA_030608765.1 Promethearchaeota archaeon | reverse complement strand
CAATATGACTAGTAGCAAATTTGAAAAAGAGAACATGCCTGAACCAGAACAAACTAAAGAAATTTTCAACAGAAAGGAAGAACATCTAAAAATACCTATAGAATATGATGTACAACATTCTATTAACTATTTTGATGACATCAAACTAATTCACCACGCTATTCCTGAAATCGATCTCGAGGAGATTGATCTCACAGTAAATTTCTTTAATAAGCAAATTTCTGCGCCTATTTGCATTTCAGCTATAACTGGAGGTCACCCTGTTTCAAAAGAGGTCAATAAGATCCTAGCCAAAGCTGCTGAAGAAGAAAATATCATTATGAGCGTTGGAAGTCAGCGAATTGGATTAGAAGATCCCTCAACTATAGATTCTTTTAAAATCGTACGTGAATTTGCTCCTACTATTCCGGTTATCGGAAATCTGGGTTTAGGTCAGGTAAGCTCGACTTATTTTAGGCAAGAAGATTTGACCAATTGTATCAATATGGTAAATGCTGATGTAATGGCTATTCACCTAAATGCTTTACACGAACTTGTTCAATATAAGGGTAATATCTCGTATAGAAATTTTAGACAAAATTTCAAGAAAATTAGAGAAAGTACAAAGATTCCTCTCCTCGCGAAAGAAGTGGGTACTGGATTTAACCAAGAACTTACACTATCGCTTGATGAACTAGGATTTGATGGGTTCGATGTTGGAGGGACTGGTGGTACAAGCTTTGCTGCGATTGAATCAAAACGTAATAATTTTGATAACGATAAATATTCTCGAAACCCAGCAGATGTATTTAGGGAATGGGGAATTCCTACACCTGTTAGTATTGTCAATGTACGAAAAGTATCCCAAAAATTAACTATCGCTACCGGTGGATTAAAAACAGGAATTGATATCGCTAAGTCGATTGTACTAGGTGCTGATATTGGTGGATTTGCTTATAAATTCTTAAAATCCTCATGGGAAGATAGGAAAAACAACACGATATCAAATACCGTAAGGGAAATAAGAACGCTGAAAAATGAATTACGCTCGAGTTTGTGGTTAATGAATTTGAGTAATTTAAGTGAATTGAAAAACAAACGGGAAAAATATGTTATTATCGGTAATTTGTATTTCTGGTTAAAACAATAGAAATCTCACTTTATTTACTTATCTCCCCATCTTTTGATCCCACTATCAATACCAATGTGATCAAGAATTCTCCCGATGAAATATTCGTTTAATTCTTTGATATTTTTAGGTTTTATGTAATAAGATGGAATTGGCGGAGCAATAATGACCCCCAATCTTGATAGTTTTAGCATGTTCTCTAAGTGAATTGCGCTGAATGGACTTTCTCTTACGACTAAGATAAGTTTTCTTCTTTCTTTTATTATAACATCTGCTGCTCTGGTAATCAAGTTATCTGCATAACCGTTAGCAATTGCTGCTAAAGTTTTCATAGAGCAGGGAATTATTATCATAATGTTATTTTCATAAGAACCACTCGCAGGGCCTGCTGTTAAATCATCAACATCGTAATATTTATCTGATAAATCGATTATATCAGTTACCTTGTAATCAGTCTCAATGTTAACAATTTTTTCGGCTACTTTAGTTATCACTAGTTCTATCTTTAATCCATTTTTCTTTAATTGCTGCATCAAAATTACAGCTAAATCCACACCACTAGCACCAGTAATAGCAACAAGTATCAAACATTTTCACCTTAAATATAGATCATATTTAGTAATTAGAATTCTCGTTCTAATACAAATTTTAGTATATTTTCAAAAAATTCTATTTCTGAATCGTTTACAACTGGTTTCAATTTCTCAAGTGCGTCTTCTGCTTCTTGGTAATATTTAGTAGCGAGATTTTTACAAAAATTAATTACATCTGCTTCACTAAATAAATCTCTCACTTCTTCGACTTCTTCGTTACTTATCTCTGACTTCGAAATTAGGTTGACTAAACGATCCTTCTTTTTTGCTTCTAATTTGTTCATGGCTTCAATTAACAAGCAAGTGTGTTTACCCTCGCGAATATCTCCATCTGTAGGTTTTCCAGTTACTTTTTCGTCTCCAAATGTTCCTAAGATGTCATCAATTATTTGAAAAATAATCCCTAAGTTTACACCATATGTCGACAAGAGAGGAATGTATTCTTTTTCGATATTTGTGTAGCTTGCTCCAATTAGGATTGATTTTTCAATAAGGGCTCCCGTTTTAAGCGAAATCATATTGATATACTCATCGATTGATAGATTTTTCTGATTTACCATATCGATTTCAATTAGGACACCATGAATTACATCAGTAAAAGCCTGTCTGTAATGTCGAATCGAATTAAGATTCAAATCTCTCGGAAAAGTATTGGCAAAGTACGCCTCTGAGCCCATAATAAATGCTGTATCACCCCCAATGATACCTATACTGCTCCCAAAATCTGCAGCATTCATTTTTTTAAAATGATATTTTGAGTGATATAGTTGAAACTTATAATGAAACGCAGGATTACCGCGTCGATAATTATCATTATCGATTATATCATCATGAATTAAAGTTGCATTATGTAAAAATTCAATTCCTACACTTGGGTAAACAATCTCATCCGAGACTTCTTGAGTAATTCCATTATAAGTGGCTATAGTAAGTAGCGGTCTTATCCTCTTTCCACCCGTTAGAAAATAATCTTTCATTTCCGAATAATAGTCTTTCAGAAAAGAATTCTTCAGGATGTTTATTCTTTTATCAAAAATCGATTCTATAACAGCATTAATTTTAGGTTTATACAATTTTGAATACGGTATAAATTTGATATTAAATCACCTAGTCTAATAATTTTTTCATAACAATTTCGGAAGCACGGTACTTTCCCCACAATCTTAAAAATTTCTTCAGACTCTCATCATCTTTGAAAATTTTATCTCTTGCTATTCTTTTTGCTTTCAGTATCTTGAGGAATCTCCGATCTAAAGATTTTTCGTATGTGGTTCCTAATTTATCGAGTCTGTCTTTTATCTCACAAGTTTTTATCGTTTCGATAGCAATTTGACCTGACCACATAGCATATGGTATGCCTTTTCCACTTATGGGATCAACAATTCCCCCTGCATCACCCACAGCAAACACATTATCCTCATAAAGCTTCGGTCTAAGTCCTACGGGAATTAGATGAGGCTTAAAGATTTCCATGGTGGAATTTTTCAAAGCTTTTTTTACATATGGAAGCGTCCAAAACTTTTCAAATTCTTCTCTTGAATTTTTTATTAAATCAATTTGTTTACCCCATCCAACAGTGATTTTGTCAATTTTTGGAATCAACCAAGCATAACCCGCAGGTATTAAGTCTTTGATTCCAAAAAAAAAGTGAACAGAATCGCTCCCAAGAATACTATCAATATAAGGTTTTGTTGTTTTCATTTCTTTAGTAATTGTTAAAACTACATCTTTACTCTTGAAAAAAGGCCATCCTAAGAGTTTTAGAGTTGGAGAGGAAACACCATCAGCTGCAATTACATATTTAGCTTTATATTCATTTTTCCGAGTCACAATTTGATAACCAGCTTCAACTTTTTTAATGTCTATCAACTGCTCTTTATCTTTTAATATAGCTCCGCTATCAGTCGCTAAGTCAGTTAAGTATTTATCAAAAACACCTCTCCACACAATTGCACCTTTACCTTTTTTGGAAAAATTCTCACCATCAATATGATGAAGTTCCACAGATTCGAAAACGCGCCCAATTTTATCTTCAGGATAGTCAATTTCTTCGATAAGTTCCCATGCCATTGCTCCACCACACGCTTTATATCTGCCGTTATCCCTAAGCACTTCTTTTTCAAGGATACACGAAGAGTATCCATTTTCAGCAGCAGCTTTAGCCGCAAACGATCCTCCCGGGCCTGCTCCTATAATAATGATATCAAAGTTTTTCATAGTCTATCAAAGTTCATACATCAATTTTGTAGTAAATAAAAGCTAGAATAAAAACCGTTTCACATAATCAATATTAGTAATTATATAATACATAAAATTAGACATCAAGAGAGGAATAAAGTTAAAATGAACGCAATCTCAACATTTACCTACAACAGATTAAAATTATCAGTCTGTTGAGATAAATTCTCTAAGAACTCTTCCATTTCCGATTTCCTTTTTTCACAAATTTTATTAGTTTCCAAAGTAACTAGTTTTTACACTGTCGAAATAGCTTACCTTTAAAATTATTCCTTAATTTATTTCTTAAACATTTACTAAAGAGAATCAAGAAAATATGAATTCCCATAAATTTATTGATAAAATTGGTCATTATTCTGGAAATAGAAGGTTAGATTGCCAGAACCTAGAAGAACCCGAAGCGGATACTGAACAAACTAGGGAAAAGTGGTTAGGAGCGGACAGAGAAGTATCCATCAAGCGAAAATTAAGGTTATTGAAAAATTGTTGTCCAGGGTTTGAAGATTTAATCATTCATCAAGTTGGAGAGTCCCATATCGATTGTGCCTGGATGTGGAGGTATGAACAAACACGAAAAAAAGCGCAAGTTACTTTTAGAAAGGCAGTTCTTCATGCGAAACTGTTCCCTGAAACATTTTGCTTTGCTTTGAGCGAACCCTTGCTTTTAGAGTGGGTCAAGCAAGATGATCCCGAATTATTCAAACAAATTCAAACGACTGTAAAGGCGGGAAATATAGAACTGGTGGGCGGATCTTATGTTGAGCCCGATTGCATGATGCCATCGGGGGAATCCTTCATTCGTCAGAGATTGTACGGAATGCGATTTTTTAGAGAAAATTTTAATATCCTCCCAAAGGTGGAATGGTTTTTAGATTCTTTCGGTTATAATCGTGGGTTACCTCAAATATTAACCAAATCAGGAGCGAAATACTTTTGGACAACTAAACTTACTTGGAATCTTCAAACGACCTTTCCCTTCGTGAATTTTTGGTGGCAAGGACCCGACGGTTCTAAAATATTGACAGGACATTTTCACATGGGAGGAAGCGCCTTAAATTCTTGGAAAAAATTCGGGATAGGTCATCGTTTGCTGACAGAAAAGGGTCAAAGAATTTGGAATTATACGAATAATTATGATGATCTCATTAACCATGTGGGAGAAGAGTATTGTCCCCATGTTGGATTTTTCTTTGGGTTGGGAGATGGGGGGCACGGTCCAACTCACAAGGAAGTCGCAATAGCAAATGAACAAGCTAAACTCCCTATGTTTAAATGGAGTCGTGTGGGAAATTTCTTCGAGGAATTAAATAAATATTCGGAAAGATTTCCAATTTGGGATGATGAATTATATCTTGAAACTCATCGGGGATGCTTTTCAAATCATTCGGATGTTAAAAGATATAATCGCAAATTTGAAAATGTCTTAATCTCACTTGAAATATTGGCTGTTTTAACCTCATTAATTACTCCTGAATATACTTATCCTACTGAGCAACTTGAGGAACTTTGGAAAATAACCTTAAAAAATCAATTTCATGATGTTTTACCCGGTAGTTCCATACCTGAAGTATATGACGATTGTTGGGAGGATTGGAAGATGCAAGACAGTTCGATCTCCAATATAGTAAAAGGTATAGGATCGAAATTATCGTCCCAAAATGATAAGCAGAATTTAAAATCTGGTGTAAAATTCTTTCTATTCAACTCTCTCCCTTGGGAAAGGACATCAAGACTTTTTATACCAGCCGCAATTGTAAACCGAAGTATTTCAGAAGAAAAAGATTGGAAACCTAAACCTGCAAAAATACTATCTTTAAATTCAGAGATTTTCGAATCCTTTTGCCAACCAGTCTCCAAGGAAGATGAGACTTGGAAAGACCCCAAATCCGCTGGCTGGTGGACAATCATTACATTAAAACCATTATCCGTAACTCCTTTTAAATTAGTTCTGACAGATGAAATATCAAATCAATCTGAAATTAACGCATCTTCAAATAGAATCTCAAACGGAATCACCCACTTAGAACTAAGTCAAACCACAGGTGCATTTGTAGAACTACGAGCGGAAAGTCTTAACGATGGATTAAATCTATTAAAAGGAATTTCATCTAATCTCACCAATAGTTTTATCGATGATGACAAAAAGTTTCCCGCTTGGAATCTTACTCCTGAATACTGGAATTTTCCCTTGGATTTATCCAATGATAGTGGGGTGGAAATTCAAGTGGTCGACAATGGTCCTATTTTTGCTTCTCTTCAAATTAACCGTTTATTAGGAAAGGACATCGTCATTCAAAAAATCACGCTATTTAAGACTTTGCCTGAAATCTATCTTGAATATATAACTGATTGGAGTCAAACAAACATGATGCTTAAAATTCTATACAGCACAGCAACAAAATCAGAGATTGCCACAGCTGATGGGGCATATGCAATAGTTAATTTTAAAACTAATCCAGAAACTCCTTGCGATAAGGCACGGTATGAGAAAATTTGCCATAAATTCGTTGATGTGAGCTCTCCTGATAAAAGATGGGGTATTGCCTTAATCAACGAAGGAAAATATGCATTCGATGTTAATGGTGGTGATATTCGATTAACTCTTTTGAGATCTTGCAGATATACGCCTCCCTCCCCTGAAGCGTGGGTGAATTTAGAAAGAAAACTCAATCAAGATATATTTAATCATGAAGTACCGGAATTTAGTGAACTGGGACCATTTCGATGTAATTATGTATTATATCCTCATAGTGGAAGTACTTTAACCAACCCTGATAGCACAGCAAATCCAAAGATAAGAAGAAAAGCAGAAGAATTTAATAATCCAATCTTGATTATACCACTAGAAGGAATTAATGAAATTGAAAATCCATCATTATTAAACGGAGAATCTATGTTGGAAGTTTCACCTTCAAACATCAATTTAGGCGTATTAAAATACGAAGAATGGAAGAAAGATAATTCAATCATTATCCGATTTTTTGAAGGTTGTGGACTCTCCGTGTCAGCTGAAGTAAGATTTCATTCAAAAATAGCAAATATGATCATCAAAATAGAAGAAACCGATTTGTTGGAAAGGTCTTTAAATCATGATCCCAAGTGGAATGAAAAAGAAGGTATTTTAAGCTTTGAAATGGACAAATTTGAAATTCGCAGTTTTAAAATGATATTCAAATAAATTTTTGTTAATCCTTTTTTATCTTTTGAATTATCAATATAAGTTTTAACTAAGAATAATCAAAAACAGATTTTCCAACAACGCTGTAATGTGGCTTTTCTCCTAACAAATATAAAAGCGTTGGAACCATATCAGTAGTTTTACAATACGAAAGTTCTAATCTAGGGATGTTTGGGGATCCACCAATTATAAATGGCACCGTCATGGACTTTTTAAGCCCTATATCATGAGAATATGGATAGTCTGCTTTAGTTTTTCCGTGTTCGTATCCAAATCCGTATTCACCAAGCGTAGATGTTACAATATCGCAAGATCGGGGATTTTTAAAATAGCGTGGAACTTGGTCCACAATCATAGGAAAGTCTATTTGATTAGTTCCTTTGAGCCATTCATCGATAGTATGTCCTCTATTATCTAGAAGTGTTGCAGAATCTTCATATTCACTATATTTATAAAAATCTTTGTCATCAGGGATATACTTTGTCTTTTGATTTATTCCGTGTCCCTCATATTCAATAATATCTTTTGACTTTTTTCCGGTCTTTTCATCTCGATGCTCGAGATAAATGACTCCCTTATCGGGTGTATTATTATCGTCTCGGTAATACATCAATTTCACGCCTGGAATTTTCCACAAAGTCTCGAATAAGTTCAATTTCTTACTTCCTGGGCTGCTGGTTACAAATTCTTTTAATTCGTTAGTAGTAGGATGATGAAACCAATCTTTACCTCGGAAATTAAAGAATCCAACAGATCCTATTGTAGCATCGAAATCGCCGGTTCCTTTTCTTGGTAGGTATTGTTTTAACCCCTTTTCTTCAAAATAAGGTTCAATGTCGTACATTTTTTCTGCTTTATAATTTCCATGGTCAGAAATTATTCCAATCGCACTAGAATCGTAATACCCAGTCTTTTTTAAAGTTTCAATAAGGGATCCAATATATTTATCGCACTTAATTAGCTCGGCAATATACTCTGGATGATCAAATCCTTTATGATGCATTAAATCGTCTGTTTTAGGAATATATACAACGGTTACTTTTGGTACAACTTTCTCTTTAAAAATGCTTTTAGGATCTTTGAAAACATTTTCAACTGCTTGTAATATTGAAGGGGTTGTATATTCTTTGGGGGGTATTAGTATTGACCCCCGATTAATAAGATTCAACGAACTCAAAAAGTTGCCTTCTCCCGCTTGTTCAAAAATTGTTTGACAATTTGAACCTAAATCGTTATTTAATTTGAGGAGATGACTTCCTTTTCCGGCATTTCGAATAATTGGAAATCTTTTCCCTTTTAATGGGGGATCCGATCTTCCAACCCAATGATACATAGGTATCCCACTTCCCTCTTTTGGGAAGTATCCCGAATAGGAACCAATAATTACGTTACTGTAGCAAGGAAAAGTAATGCTTGGGTAGGAAGTAATACAATTTTGAGAAGAAACTCCACTTTCAGCAATTTGAGCTATATTAGGAAGCTTTCCTTTACCTATTAAATCAAACAAATGAGATGCCCTGACATCGTCAATTAATATTAATATTACTCGATCTACTAAACTACTTCGTGCCATAATGAAATCATAATTAATTTTTTAGTAATTTAATTCGTATTAAGATAAGAACTTTGTTTAGAAATTTTATTATTCTTATTTTCAAGCGTAATTTCGAAAAGTTTTTGATGAATAGTATATTTAATTAGACAAATGAGTGAAGTAGTGGAAAAAAATTTCGTAGTGGGAATATTAGGGGACAACTTTGATATTAACAATTTAATAGGACAATCCCTAGGTTCCCCCGGAACAAGATCAGATATTCTTTTTTACAATCGGTTAGATAACAGCTTAAATCAGGTTTTTTGTGGCCTAACTCCTCTTGATTATCCCGAAAAAATAAAGCCACTTTTACAAACATTAGTTATTTCTAATATTCACATTCTGGTTATAGACCTAAACGCGGGGTTGAACGCTTCGATTGGAGAGATTTTAGTTGCTATGGACTTATTTTATCAACTATATAGAACTAAAGCATTAATTGTTATAGCGGGAATTAATTCTCATACAGAATGGAAATTGAGTGAAACGAAAAAGAAAATTGAAGTGATTTTGGAAAGTACTAGTTTGAAAAATACTGCAATTTTCGAACTAAAAACTAAAGAAGATTACGATAAATTAAAGAAAGAAATTATACAATTGGGTATTAAACTCTTAGAAAAGGATTCCAGTAATGAAATAAATACTAAGATACTTATCGACCATGTTTTTCCCGTAAAAGGTATAGGTACCGTGATACTTGGAATTGTAAAGCAAGGAAAGGTTCAAAGTGGTCAAATGCTCGAAATAGTAGGTTATGAAGCAGCAGTAAAAAAAGTAATAATTCGAAGCATACAGAAACACGATAGAAACTTCAAAGTTGCATACGAGGGCGATAGAGTCGGTCTTGCATTAAAAGGGAATATTTCCCCACGAGATGTTAGTCGAGACAATATTTTAGTAAGCCCTGGAGTTTTTGAACAGGTGAATGAAATAAAAGCCAAAGTTTTTATCAATCAATTTTATGCGCCCAAAGGAGGTATTATTAAACCAGGTAATGATGTACAATACTTTGGATTAGTTGGATTAAAATTATCTCCGCTCAAATTTATTGATGGTCAAGACTTACTTCCTGGTAAGAGCGGAATTGTAAGAATACATTTTGATAAATCTGTCGTATATGATGGGATGGAACTCAAAGGTATCATAACTGAACAAAATCGCTTTACCAACAAACTACGCATAGTAGGATATTTTTCGCAAATCAAGGACTAATAATTTATATAAGTCCCAAGAGCTAATTATAAACAATCAGTATCATTTGATTAGTTATTAATTTGACTCACTTTCTATGTATAGTTTTAAATTAAACCCAAACTCTCGCTGAGTTTTCATCAAATAACTTTCCTAACCGGGTTTTTTATTTGAATCATTAATTAGGATTTATTCTGCACAATCAACTGATTTTTGGATATTTAATTTTAAAAAAGCTTCTTCTTGTTTATTTCTTTGTTCTGACTTTACCGATCTGTTGACTTGAGATAAAAATTTCATCGCGTTGTTTTTACCCTCTTTTATGTTTTCAATTAACTCTTCTTTGCTTAAAGCTCCAGAAATAATTAATGCAGTTTGGAACGATTGGTCAGGCTCTAAAGTTTTAAACTCTATTTGTAAAGCCGACAAAATTTCTCCTGCTTTATCGTATAACGTATTTGAAAGATTTAACCTTTCACTATCAATTTTAAAATCTTTAGTTAAGCACGTTTCATAATTTGTTGATCTTGATATCGGAGAAAATCCAGCGTATAAACTCGTTTTATCGTACTGATAAAGTATATCGTTTTCATCATCGTATCCCGATAGATCGTTATCAAACCCTTCTAATCCGTTAATATCAAAGTCAAAAACAAAGTACATTGAAAAGTCAACTAAATCATAATCAGAAATGTTCTTAACTGTGAAGTAAGTATTGATGTAAGGAACTTTGGGACGATTAAAAACGTCTATATATAACCGAATCAGTGAACTCTTATTTTTAAAATCAATTGCTCGGAGTTTCTTATCTTTTATTAGAATTTTTAAGTATTCGTTTATGTCAAAATCAAGCGTTATACGATTTATACTTGCCCCAGTTCTACTGTTTACCATCTTATATATGGGGGTCGGTTCAATATTTTTCAATAATATTGGAATCGTTTCCATATTCTTGCCCCTAAGTTGAAAACTAAACCAGGGCCCCGAAAATTCTTGTTCTGTGAGAAATAAAAGATATTTGCCTTTATAGGTCACTTCTTTAATTGAAAATCCCATTAAATAGCCAGATTGATTTCAAGCAGCCAATATATCGTTGAATAAAACTTTTAATACTATTTTTCAATAACCTCCTTTAATTATTTTTAAAAATTTTATTTTCAAAATTCAATTATGATCTTACTAATTTAAGATTAAATATGAGATTTAAAAAGTTTGTTTATAGTGATTTATGCTTTCTCAATGAATCGATAAGCAATGTAAAGGAAAGCTTCGTTAACATTTTCACCTGTTAGAGCTGAAGTTAAAATGTAATGAAAACCTAGTTGTTTAGCTACTATTTTTATCTCTTCTTCGCTAATCACTACTTCTTCCTGCAAATCAGATTTATTTCCAACTATAACAACCGGTACATTCCGCGGAACAGACTCTAAAATTTCCTTATACCACCTATTTACACTTTCTAGATTATCTGGACGAGTTCTATCTATTATAATAAAAGCCGCGCTCGCCCCTTCGTAAAATCTCTGCCTATATGGTGCCATTGTGCTGATTTGACCCCCGATATCCCACAAAACAAAGTTGATTTGTGTGTCTTCGTCCATTACTACGGTTTTTTTAGAAATTTGAACCCCTATTGTTGAGATATAAGTTTCTGTAAACATATTTTCAATAAATCTTTTAATTAGAGAAGTTTTTCCTACTTTAAAATCGCCCGTCAAAATTAATTTTGCTGTGAATTGTCCTTTAGGTAGTTTGCCTTCTCTTCTTTTTGATAAGACTCTAATAATTTCTGGTATCTTTGTTGAGACATTAGCTAAGCCATCAAGAACGAGTTCAATCTTTCCAGCAACATACTCCGAATAAATTCTTAACTCGAGGTTTGATGTACTAGGATCAGCAATCGTAGTTAATATTGAACGAGGACCCATTGAACAATAAGCAAATTTTTTATCCTGCATTGAAGTAATATTGAAAAAATTACTCTGTGTTTGGAACTCGCTCTTTATTCGGTCAATGTATATATCTAGAAATGCTGAAATCGCCCCCATAATGGAATCAGATTCTTCTCCTTCCTTTTCTTTGCTTTCTGAAGCGATTATAAAACCATCTCTATCACAAATTGCGACTGCTACAGCACCGTCTATATCAAACATATAATTTTTCAATAAAGACTGAAGTAAATCAATGTTGGGTAGATTTTCCATAGGATTCAACTTTATTCGTTGTTTTTTCTAAAAATATTATAGTTTTAATTAATATAAATATAGCTATAAAATTAATACAACAAGCTGTTATTACTATCTGATTATCACCATGACATAGACATATTTATTTCAGAACTTCCATAGTTTTTTTAGAATGGAAGAAAACTCATTAAGGCACGAGAAAAACATAGCTAAAATTCTAGATCGGGTTATTTCCTTATGTAAACAGTCAAACCTTACTGATCTGGCAAAAAAGGGAGAGCAAGTTCTAAAAACCTATGAAAACGCGAAAAATTTTCGATAATATTCAACCAAGTAAAAAAATTATAATATCGAGTTATCAGAAGCGTCTTTAGGAGGTGTTAAAAAGAGCATTTTCTCTTTGTTATATCACCATATTATTCTCCTTTTTATTCAAAAGATTTTTACTTTCATCTATGATGGATAATACACCTCTGAGAAAAGATTTGATTGGAGAAAATCAAATAGAGGAAATTCTATTTAGAGCTGTAAATCTTTTTAAAAAAACTGGATTATCAGATCTAGCAGATAAATGGGATAAAATTTTAAAAATGTATGTCGGGAAAAAAGATTTGACTTAAATAATCCACATCTAATTACTTTTCTCCCCTTCTTTTATACATTTTGAAATATATAACCTTTGGTCTTCTGAGATATTATAGAGATCAAAAACAAGAGAATCTAAACTATTCTGTAGTTCAAGACATAAGTTTATATCTTTCATATATGAAATTGAGATTTTCTTAACAAGATTTATAATTTTATTAGCATATGTTTTCTCTTCTTTGCTTTCAGGAAATTTAACGGGTAAACTCCATAATTTTTCTATTAAAATCCTTGGAAATAATGTCTTATAAGAGCTAAATGACTTTATAAGGTAATATGAGAATAATTGCGAATTTAAAAGACCTAACAGATAATAGTTGTTAAATTCTAAAACGGGGGATCGGAATATTTTTAGATTATAAATTGATTGAGATGTGAACGCATTTTCATCATAGGCAGCACATATCATGTTCTCTTGACTTAACTGCCTAATAACGATTTTGCTTTTATAAATTTCGTGTTTTTTATAATTAATCCCCTCAACACCAAGTTTAATATGCTTATACTTTTTGATTATATATCTATTTAGTGAATATACAAAAGGTTTATAATCGTTTTCTAAGTCATTAGGAACATTATCAAATATGATGTTCTCAACAGAGTCCCATTTTAAGGAGGAACCGCATTCAGGACATACCAAATTACCTTTCATAAGTGGGAAATACTTATTACAAATTCCGCAGTAAATAATTTCACCCTCTTTCCCTATTTCCACACCTCTACTTATTGAAATCCTAAATTGTGAATTATCCATTATATCTAATAATGTAGGAAAGTGTGATTTTAATTGTTCAAGAATCTTTATATCTCTTTGAGTTAGATTTATGAGAAAAATATAGTCCCATTTTTCGATATTGTGTTGTTTCAGATAGGATTCTAATTCATCGTTTTTTAGAGTCTTTTTAATTAATATTTTATTGTTTATCCTTTCCTCCTCTTTTGAATCTTCCTGTAAAACTATAATTACATTAGAAACAACGGCTTCCTTAAATCCTGAACCTAAATAGCATATTTCCTTTATTTTAGTAGAGTGATATATATAACTTCTTATTATTTTTCGGTTTGAGAGAGCTAAAAGAGAATCTGGAACAATATATCCTAACATCCCACCTTCTTCTAAAATCTTTAATCCAATCTCTATAAATAATTGATAATAATCATATTGACCCTTGTTTGTCTCCAATGGGAGCTTTTCAATGAATTTTCTATAATCCTGCGGAATGGCTCGAATGAACAAATAAGGGGGATTTCCTACTACATAGTCGTATTTATTATTAAAATCGAATTGAAGCGTATCTTTATTGAAAATATCAAATACAGGTATCTTGTATTCTTTATTGGTTTCTATAATAATGTTTAGGAGATCAAAAAGTATGAAATAAAAGTTGATTTGGCATAAAATACAAGCAATCGGATTTATATCAATACCAGATATATTAATTTTAACTTTGGTGATAATTTCTTTCGCTTGTTTAGGAGTTAACTCTGAGTTCTCTTTCAATTTAATCTGCTTTCTTAATTTTTCTAAGAGAACATTTACTGCTCTAATTAAAAAACTCCCAGAACCACAACTCAAATCTATTATTTTCTTATTTTCAATATCATACTGGTCTATATACCCAACACTCTTTAATATGTAATCAACTATTTGAATGGGTGTAAAAAATTCACCCGTTGTTTTTCTTTGGGAATGAGGAACAATCTTTTCGTAAAATTTAGCTATAATATCCAAACCAAAACTTTGATCATCCCCTTGTTCTTGACGATAAATTACTTTAGAATCAATTTTAGATAACTTTTCAACCATTTTAAAGATGAAATCGTGTGCTTCAATATCATTAGTATCGATTCCATACTGTTTCATTAGGTTTGATACTAATCCCTTTTCGATTAGGAAATCTCTAAAATCGCTCATAAAGTTCGGTTTTTAGTATTATAAATCAAATTATGTTTTATCAAATAATATTTCATGTAAAACTTCTTATAACTTGCTAGTCCAATATATGTTTAACAATACTTTAGTCAAAAAATAAACGAAATTCATTACTAAAGATTTCTAATAGAATAGATGATTGCAACCATATTTATTGGTATTTTTGTCATAATCTTCGTATTCGATATTATTTATATATTATTAAATAGGAGAAAATATGAAGCTGAAGTAGGATTTCTTATTATAATTATTATATACTTCATAAGCGAAATCACCTACTTTATTTCATTTAATTTATCAGCAGAAAATTTCTTCGATATCCCTTTAGCCTTGATACTTTGGTATGTTTCAATTATTACAAGAAGTTTTTCAATAGGAATGTTCGCCTCAATTCATAACCTTGAATTAAACAAGGACAGTAAAGTAAGATTTTTACCCGCCCTGATTTATATTTTTATAGGTGGTATCATTTTGAGTTTACTCTTCGTTCCCGATTCTTTTACTGTTATCCTGAAAGATTTTGACTATTTCTACTTATTTAATAACATTGGATTACTAACCTCAATTATCCTATTCAATTTTTGTGTCGTATTATTTTCTTGGATTATACAAATAAAAGGATATCATAATTTTGCTGACAAGAGATTAGGTAAATTTTATTATATCTTTATGCTTCTTTTTAGCTTGCACATTTTTCTTTACAGTTTATTTCTTATTACACTAGATATTTCCTTTATGATACTTCATTCAATAGTGTATCTTATTTGTATTGGATATTTTATCTTTGTTGTCATTAATAAACCTAACCTATTTACGGTTTTTACAAATAAGATATATGATTTAATTATCTTCCATAAGTCGGGGATTTTACTTTATTCTTTTAACTTTCAGACAGGAGAAGAAGTTGATGAGAGTCTATTAAAAGGAAGTATTCTTATTGGGATAAGTCATATTTTGGCTAACCTATCTAATGTAAAAGCTCAAATAACTCATATAAAAATGAAAGATCGCACTGTAGTATTTAATTTTAATACTCAATTAGGTTATGCTGCCTTGTTAATAGCAAAGCATAGGAATAAGATACTCGAAAAAGCCATTGACAACTTTATGAATGAATTCTCTACAATAAATAAAGATAGTTTAATTTTTACCGGACTAATTGATGTATCCATATTTAAAAATGCTAAAGGTTTAATTAATCAGTATTTTCGTCACTTCTTTACTGAGAAATAATTAAAAACAAATATATCTTCTATTAAAGAGAAACAAGTAATTTTTTTTACTTCCTAGAAGTAGGATAATATTAGTAGAGT
>JAUWDN010000287.1 GCA_030608765.1 Promethearchaeota archaeon | reverse complement strand
CAACCAACTGTTGGGATGAGAATAAAAAAGCTTGAAAAAGAAGGAATTCTCCAGTTCCAGCCAGGCATCAATTTTAGAAAAGTTGACCTCTTCCTTGCAACTGTGGAATTAAATACTAAACGTCCAGATGAGATTCTCGATATGGCGAGATTTTGCCCTTTTATGCTCAACGCATTTAGATTAAGTGGTGCAAATAACATTTGCATTTTACTTGCGAGTTCTAAAATCGATAAATTGGATAATATCGTAAACTACCACTTCAGAAGCGATCCTAATGTTCTATCAGTCTCGCTGAATATGATAACTGAAATAGCAAAAGATTTCATTTTACCCGTCGATTTCGAAAGTGAAGACCACATTCCAACGCTAGAAGATGGATGCGGTGACAAATGTAAGTATAAAATGGCGCAATTAAAAGGATTAGCAAATGTTTTAGAGTAGGCTCTCTTTTTTTAGCTTTTCTTTTCACTCGTATTAAATTTATATTTTGGAAGATTAACATTCATACTACAATCAGGACCGCAAATACCCGAATGTAAATCAAATTTCTCTATCTGAAAATCAATCGGAACTACAAAATCATGAACAGAATCAATTAAGATGTTTGTTTTTACGTTAATTACATTTGGATCTTTTCGAAAGCATAAATCTACTAATCTTTCGATGGTTTGAAGATCAGAAGCTGAAACAAAGCATAATAGATTAAATTCTCCAGAGATTTTGAATGCGTGATTGATAAAGGGGCACTTCTCTATTTTACGGACTACAGTTTCTACATCCTTCGTTGACACGAAAACAATGCCTACTTTTATGTCTACTTCTTTAACGTTGAAACCGACCATTTTTGTTAGTAAGTGTTTTCGCTCTAATTTAATAATTCTTGCTCCAACTGCGGGTTGAGACTTTTCTATTTCTCTTGCTATCTCGCTATGCGTAATATCGGGATTCTCTTCCATCATCTCAATGATCTTATAGTCAGCGTCGTCAATTCCTAAAATCTCTTTAAAAGTTTTTTTTATCATAGTCTTTTTCCTCTTCTATCTAGAGAAGCTATTAATTAATTAATTTGAGTTTAATAAATTAAAATTTATTCAAATTTTGACTTAAACAATATGAATAGTTACAATCAAGTTGTTTTATTTTATAAATTATATTGCCTTTTTTGCGTGTATTTTAATTTTAGCTTGATGGGACTTTTTTTTTATTAAACAAGACTTGTAAAAATACTCATTATGAAAATGGCCACGGTAAATCCGATAAACCCAATTAGAAAGTATAATGGCTTGCCTTTTTCTTTTTCAGGGATTACTTCTTTCACAATTGTGTAGAGAATCACTCCCGAAACAAAAGAATAAAATATATAGAATAGTTCTGTGTATTCAAAACCTATTAAATCTAATAATAATCCAATTAAAACACCTAGGAAATTTGAAAGAGCTAGAACGTATTTTCTGGTCATATTCTCATCAATATCGTATGTTTCATAGATTTCCAGATCAGTAAATATGATATGGCTTTCTGATCTGTTTGTTATAATTGCTCTAAACCAGGCGAATAGGAAAAATAATGTCCCTCCAATTAAAGACTCAACAGAGAGATCAATAGTTAATAACCCTACTACAATTATTCCTACGAGAAGATGATACGAAAAATTAGTAAAAAAACGAAGTTTGCTTAAGTCTTCGTTGATGTGTTTTTGAATCTTAGCCTTATAGGGATTTATTTTTTCTTTGAACTCCTGACCTTGTTTATGTAAATCTGCTATTGTCATAGCTATATCTTTCAGAGCTTCGTTGTCAAATTCTTCTTTTTCTAGTTCTTTAGTTAATATATTCTCAATATTTTCTTCAACACTCTGTAAAATTTTTTCTTTTTCGATTAATTTGCGCATTCTCCTTTGCGATTTAGACTCTACCTTTTGTAATATTAATTTTTCAGAAATGTGAACAAATACAAAACCAATGAGCACAAATAAATACTCATAAAGTACGAGCTCAAATGGGAATACGGGTATATTTTCAGCAATTTCTGGAAGGAGAACTAAGAAGAAATAAGAGATAGAAATACCCGCAATTAAAGAAACATTGAGTTTAGGATGTTTTTGTTGGTAAAAATCTACTACGAAAAAAAG
Source organism: Promethearchaeota archaeon (assembly GCA_030608765.1). The sequence continues at coordinate 735 of JAUWDN010000287.1, read as the reverse complement.
TGCGCCAAATACCAATGAAACGATAGCTATAAATGCATAACTAATCGACATTACATATTTTAATACAATTTTAATTTAAAAGGTTTTTAGTATTAAATCTGGGTTAGTAATAGATTCTGAGCGAATCAAAGAGTTAAGATCATAAATATTTAAGGTATTTTTACTTGAATGTTATAATGATAAAGTTAAAAATTTCTACGAATTCTTTCAGAGGTGAGTCTTAATTCAATTCTTCATTGTCACTTCAAAAGAAGACAAAGCTTCCATGAATATGAGGGAAAGTTTTTTAAATTCTGACTCCTATTCCTTTAAAGAGGCTAATACAAGATGGGATGACAATCCGTTATTCGATTTAAAAAAGGTGAAACCTCCGAGTAATCTGAATGATCTGCTTAATACTAACCATATTTATTTAGGTTTAACTGAAAAACCATTAATTTTCTTGGAAAATTTAAATTTTGATAAATCTAAAATCAAACCGGATCTCCTAATATTTGCAAGTAGACATACGTCAAAAACAGCGCGACCCGCATTTTTAGTTCATTCAACCGGTAATTGGAGCAATAATGTGGATTTTGGTGGAATGCCTCAAGATTTATCCAAAACAAGCGCTCTACTACATAAGGCAGGCATTGAATCGTTAAGAGAACAAATTGAAAAATTCAATATTCCTGATTTTTCTTTAGATGTGGAAGTAACTCATCATGGACCAACCACTTTAGATATTCCTTTAAT
>JAUWDN010000152.1 GCA_030608765.1 Promethearchaeota archaeon | reverse complement strand
CTTTCTATTGACAGATTTGTGGGCTAGGTTGTCTAATGTAACTCAAGGGTTATTACGATTCTGTGAACAATATGATGCTAAAGTCGAACATTTTGGGGGAGAACTCCCTAAAAATCTCGCTCAAGCTATGGTAGCTGGAGCAAGTCAATATAAATACCATACTTGCGCTCTTTCCAGAGAAATTTGCTACGAATCTGCCAACCTAATGGGAGGCGCAGGTTTGTGCGATAATACCCTTATGCACGACCTATTAAACATCTCCAGAATACAAGAAATAGTTGGAGGGAGCCGGCAAATTCAGCAGTACATTCTTAGCATGGCGTTACGGCAAATTTACAAAATGTCGGGAATATAGGATAAATTTTAAATTCAAAACACTTATTATTTCTTTTCTTTTTTTTTCTACGCATTAATTAAATCGAACTATTTGAAATTCTGATCGGAATATTTCTTCTCTTAACATTGCAGGTCAAATTTCGGTAAGGAAAACAAATTTAATAGTAATTTTCTATTTAAAATTTTCTCTTGAAAAAATAATTATTATAAAAGATAAAAGACGTTTACTAGCCCTTTCTCCCATAGATAGGTCTTTAACTAAATTTATAATAAATGTCTAATTTCTCTTTTCTTTTATTATATTAGGAGAAGGTTGTTTAGTGTTTTTTAACAGAAATTAAAAAAAAAAATAAAGAGTTATGAAGAAATCGGATGTTTTAAATGCCTGACATCTTGTAAACTTGACGGAGTGACATCGACATGACATAATTTTGGATTTGTCTGCTCCCACCTATGATTTCCGCGATTCTAGAGATGTTTAATAGGTCGTGCATAAGGGTATTATCGCACAAACCTGCGCCTCCCATTAGGTTGGCAGATTCGTAGCAAATCTCTTCTGTAATTTTAGCAACATGATACTTGAACTGACTAGCAGAAGCTACTAAGGCTTGTGAAATGTTTCTGGGAAGCTCCCCTCCAAACTTTTCCATTTTGCCATCATAATTTTTACAAAACATTAAAAGTCCGAGCGTGAGGTTAGTTAATCTTGCCCAAAGGTCAGTTAAAGTAAAACCTACTCCTTGAAATTTCAAAATCATTTGATCGAATTGTTTTCTGTTGTTCACATATATAGCCGCGTACGCAATTGCGTTCCAACATTTGGCTATACAATCGATTGCTATCCCTATTCTTTCCGGAACCAATCCTTCAAAAAGATGTTCTCGCCCCTTACCTATGCCACCTAACACGTAATCCTTTGGTACTCTAAGGTTATTGAACCATTCCTTACCTAGCCACACTTTTGGTACGTATGGTATGAAAACGCGTTCACATTTCCAACCCTCCCACGATGTATCGATTAAGAACTGAGCCATCGTGTTCCCATTGTTCTCTTCAGCCGTGGCGTACGCAACTACGTAATCCGCTTTAGGAGCGTTAGTGCTGAAAATTTTTTCTCCGTTTAGAAGAAAAGATCCGTCAGGCTGCTCGTCGCATGTGGTTAACATATGCACGGCATCAGAGCCCCTTTCTGGTTCGGTGATTAAGATTGCTCCCGGCGTTTCTCCCGTTATGAATTTCTTTATTACCTCTAATCTGATAGGGACATTTTCGTGGTGTTCCAGGAGCGGATTAATAGCTAATTGTGTTGCCCCACCAGCCATGGAAAACTGAGGGTCAAAAAAACCTACGGCTAAATTCCTCATCAATTCCATAGTTAGACCGTAATCGGTGTAATTAACATCAACCAGGTCGAAATTGTGAGATCTTGTTAGGTATCCTTCGGCCCCAAATGCGGGGATCCAATCGTAAACATCTTCGTCAAGACCGTGCGTAATCTCGTTTTTCTTTTCGAAACGCTGGCAGAATTTTTGAACTTTTTTTAGAAAATTAAACTCCTTTGGTTCCAAAATGGCTGTTAGGTTCGTATTTAAAAACGAATTTCTGTTTTTTAAACTTAACTTTTCAAGGATTTCGTCACTTATAGCTTGAGTCACATATTTTTTCTTTTTATTATCTTCCATTTTTATAACTCCTATATTAAATATTGTTAATCTATTTGAAATTAACTAGAGAAATAGTCTTACTAAGAGAAATATAATTTCTTTTTTTAATTTTGTTTATTGTGAATAAAATGAACAAAATAAATAAAGAAAAAAGAAAAAAGAAAAAATTCATTAGAATAAACAGAGATGATAAGTCTTAATTAGTATCCAAGCAAATTAATACTACTATGAAAATTTTAATAACTGGAAGCTCAGGTTTCATTGGTTCTGCCCTAAAGCGATTACTAGAAGAAAAGGGTATTGAAGTTATACCTTTTGATATCAAAGATAGTCCATTGGACGATGTTCGAGACTTCTCAGCTTTACAATCTAAAGCATTGGGCATAGATGGTATTGTGCATTTAGCAGCAGTGAGTAGAGTGAAAATAGCACATGAAAATCCCTTAGAATGCATTAATACTAATATTGGAGGAATAATTAATGTGCTCGAGTCTGTAAGACTAATACATTCAGATAATAATTTTCCTTGGGTGATATTTGGATCCTCTCGAGAGGTATATGGAGAGTCTGCAATCTTACCCGTCAATGAATCGTCAACTCGTAAAGCAATTAACGTCTATGGAGTTTCTAAACTATCAGGAGAGGAATTATGTAAAGTGTATTCAGAGAATTATGGTTTAAAAGTAAGAGTATTAAGATTTTCGAATGTTTATACCGGAAAAAACGATCATTTAGATAGAGTCATACCAAAGTTTATTTTACAGGCTTTTAATGAAGAAGATTTGATTATTAACGGGACAGGAGAGGAAATTTTCGATTTCACTTATATTAAGGACACTATTCAAGGAATTTGGGCTTGTGTTCAGGAAATAGAGAGGGATAATCATCTTTTTGACGATTTCAACATATCTACAGGAGTTCCAATTTCATTAAAACAATTAGCCGACACCGTCATTAAAAAAACTCGAAGCAAAAGCACAGTTGAATTTACTAAGTCACGATCTTACGATGTTAACAAATTTTACGCAAGCCCTAGTAAAGCAATAAAAATACTCGGATTTCTACCAAAAGTAACATTTGATGAGGGAATTGATTTATCAATAGCGGAACTAGAGAGAAAATCTTCCTAAATCTGTAAAAGCTCTAAAAAAAGACATAAATTAAAAAAAAATAAAATAAATAAATAATAATTAAAGTATGTAAGAATTAATCGTCGTCGTCGTCGTCGTCATCTTCACTCATGAGAGATTCGATTTTTTCTTCTAATTCTTCGATTTTGACATTAAGGGTGTCGATTTTCTTATATGTTTCGCAAGTTTTACAACCATCGTCCTCTTTACATTGAGGAAGCGTATCGCAAACTTCCTCCAGTGTGTCCATTTCACCCTTTAATAATTCTACTTGTTCTTGAAGATCGTCAATACTCATATTTCACACCTTTAAGAATAACATTGTAAGATATTATTTTTGGTATAATTTATTTTTTTTTATCATTAAGAAACTTATAAAGATTGTAATAAAAAAGAAAAAATGGAGTTTTAAAACTTTTTATTAAGCTTTCAATTTATTCATTTTTTTTTCAATGGTTTTGTTCATTGAATCAATTTCTTTGTCGAGTTTTTTCGTTTCTATAGAAATTTTTTCGAACCTACTCTCTTGGTCGTTTAATTTTTTAATATATCGTTCTTTTAGAGTTATAGATTGATTATCGTCTCCTAGTACCGAAATGTTTTCTCTCAGTCTTGATTGTTCGTCTGACATTGAATCTTTTTCCTCGTGTAGTTTCTCTCTCAGTTTCTTTTTATCGTTTAGATTTTGTATTAATTCTGCGATTTCTTTTAACTGAGTTTCAAGCTTTTCGTTAATAAATTTTTGTTTGACATAAAATCCAACTCGCTTTAAAATATCATCCTTAGACCAATTTCTAATGTAGTTACTCGAGTAGTCCTCTCGTTGTTCTTTTAACTTAAAAGTAATTGCGTTTTTAGGTTTCAGTGTGATTTTAAAGCGCCAGTAGTTCGGGGTTTCTTCGGGATCGATAGGTTTTTCGATAAATTTATACCCGTGTGTTTTAGGATGATCCAGATAAAGTTCTTTTTCCTCGTTCGTTTTATTATTTATTTTATATGTCGTCATTTGGTTAGTGTAATAATATTCGTAGGAATATCCACTTCCAATAGTAATTTTGTGTACGCTTAAACTTTCCGATTTAGCTTCGTGGGTTACTATTACTGCTTGTTCGACCGCGTAATTCAATAAGCGTGTATCTTCTTTGTTTAGAAAAGGAACTATTGCTTCTCCTGCTAGAGTGTCATCATATATTATCGTGACTGGTCCTCGTTCAAGCGTTAGACTTGTATTATTTGTGATTTCAAGACATGCGTTCGGATTTCTATCGTATTTGTTTTTGTTGTATAATAGAACTCGTCTTGCTTTTATAGATTCGGTTAAAATAGGAACTAAGGCCGATCGTTTCCTTTTTATCGAAACTAAGTTTGATATCTTATACTCAAATAACTCCCCTAGGTCTTTTGTTTGTATGTT
>JAUWDN010000089.1 GCA_030608765.1 Promethearchaeota archaeon | reverse complement strand
GATCCTACAAACATTTTTATTTGGTCTACTTCATTTCCTTTTTTTCTCATCTCTCTATACCTCCTTTCTATTAGTTTTGTATTCTTTTTCCTGGTAATTTTTATTTTTTTTAAATTTTTTTTAAATTAAAATTTGATTAGGTTATTTCTATACGCCAAAATTTTCGCGTCAAGGTTCGCATTCACAGCGTTGATACATTTGACTTCCTCGGTAATTTTCGCGTTCAATTTAACTTTATTAAACACTTTCCTAAGCTTCTTTTTTATCGATTGTGATTCAAGGTTTTCCAGCGCTGCCTCCTTGACCAGCACCTGAGGCTTTAACACCTCAGGCGCTTGGAGTTGGAATAAAACTTGGCTATCGATGGTGGCGGTTTTTTCCTCGGCTTGCTTTTTTACTATTGCTTGGGCCATTTTTCTAATCACATCCTTTTTTTATTTTTTTTTTTACTTTTTTTACTTTTTTTTATTTTTTTTTATTTTTGTTGTTAATTTTATTAAAATTCGCGAGTTTAATATAGTTTAACTTTATGAAGTTCGAACGAACTTCGAAGTTTAGTGCGAACATAATATTTATAAAGTTACAAAGTTATTGTTTAAATATGAGTATAACAAAATTAACAAAATACCCCCCAGAAGGTATAATTACACCTATGAAAATCAACAAAGATTTTGAATATATTATACTTTGGATGCTCTATAACAACGAATACTGCACTTGGTCAGAGTTCAAGTCGAAGCCTGTCAACATAAGCCCAGCGACATTATCAAAATACCTAAATATTTTAATAAGTAATGGTCTTATTGAGAAGGAAAAGAAGGGAGAGTATAGGATAACTTCTGAAGGTCGTATGCAATATGCTGAGTTACAGGTTAAGGGTTCATTAGAAACTTCTTTGAACTATCCTCCTGAGGTTATTACAAAAATTAGGGAATACGATCACTGGATTCTTTGGATGCTTTACAATAATGTGTATTGTAAGTGGTCAGATTTTATTGAGTCTCCTCTTTCAATCAATCAATCTTCATTATCGAAAAATTTGAATCTTTTGTTGGATAAAAAACTAATTGAAAAAGATAATCGTGAGTATAGAATTACAAGAGACGGTGAAACAGAATACTTCAAAATGTTAAAGAATTACGACTTAGATCGTCAATCCATTTTGAACGAAGAAAGCAAAAGAGTTGAAGTTATTACAGGTAAGGTAGGCAAATTCTTTGACGAATACGGAATAGAAGACGATGAGATTAGATATCGTTTCTTGAATATGGTATTGAGGTTAGATTATACTAGGGTCGAGGCCACCTTGTCAGATGAGGTTGATTTTGATAAAATTTTGCTATTTTTATCAATAAACCATCCTGACAACTACCCTGATTATATTACAGCTAAGGATTTTGCGTTAGAGTACGATATAAAGCTGACAACCTTAAACTTTTTTATAGAAAAAATCGTAGAAGATAGGTTGTATGCGATTAAATTCTTTAAACTAAATGTGGACGATAAAATTACATATTACATCCAAGCTGAAGAGAGATTAGAAAAAATGTTAAGCGTAATTATCGAGGACTATATTAGGAAATTCACATATTTAAGTAAGTTCCAGAAAAAAAATGGAGATCAATATAATCCCCCTGATATCAACCAATTACTCGACGATGTCGTCAAAGATTTATGTAGTAATTTATTCGATGAAAAATTGAAACCAGCCCTCAGGAAATTTTTGGTAGAATACATAGAACATCTTGCTTATAAATTTGAAACAGAGAAGAGTTTAATCAACCATACAGATAAAATAAAGGGGATTGCGTTTCAAAATGTGTTCGAAGTAATTCAAAGTTTTGGAACACCGGATACGGCGAGTACGATAAGTAAACCTGTAGACAATGAATCTTATTACTTTTTGCATAATAGAATTTTTGATACATTGGACATAATGTATTTATCGAAAATAGATTTCATCCGAATGGCTGAGTTCAAAAAGACATATTTTCCTAAAAATAGAGAGTTTTTAACGAAAATTGAGCATAAGTTGTCAAAAGGAAGAGTATCGAAAGTAAGCGAACTGCTTACGGATAATCTTAAGAATTTAAACGATATTGAACTGATGATCCTGAAGGATTTAATTTACACATATAACGGAGAATTAGAAGAATCACTGGATTTAACTAAGGAAATCATTAGAAAACATCCTAACAAATATGTAGGGTATCTTTTTCAATCTATTACGTATTTCTTGATGGGAAGATTCAAAGACGCGTTAGATGTTATTGAATTAGGCTTGAACATGTCATATAATGTCTTGTTGATCTCTCAAAAAGCACAAATTCTCATTAATTATGATCACAGCAAAGCAATAAAAGTCGTGGATGAAGTGATTGAAGACTTTCCTGATAATTTTGCTTTAATACGCACGAAATTTCTAGTCATGATAACGGATAGAGAATGTTGTATAAAAACTATTGACGAACCTTTGAACTTGATAAATTCACTTATAGCTTCGAATCCTGACGATCCAGAACTCTCTATAATGAAAGCGATATTATACACTGTAACTCATAAGCATAAGGAAGCAAAAAACTGGATTAAGCAAACTGTTGAATTCAATTTACTTAAAGGAACTCCCCGAGTTGACACTGCCGCGTATTTGACTTTATCATTCTCATATTTAGCTAGGAATAAATTTGAAAAAGCTTTAGATATTGTTAGCAAGATTAGATTTCACTATCCAAATCACCCGCTTACTCACATTATTACCGGTTTAGTTCACGGATTCAACATCGTCTATAATTTAGATTCAAGTAAAGCGAACAAAGAACTATTTAGAGAAGAGTTTCAAAAAGCAATAGAAATGGAACAAAGCGAGAAGAAGTTGTCTAGGTATTATCAACTGGAAAGTTATATCTTAAACGAAACAGATGGTTATGACGAGGCAATAAAAGCAATCGATAAAGCAATCGAGTTAAGTCCAGAACACTTCGATATTTATGGCACAAAAGCTCATATATATATAACTTATAACGATAAGCAGGACGAAGCATTAGAGTTCTACGATGAATTAATTGAGAAATTTCCTCAGGAAGATAAAACTATTTGCCAGATGAAATCGTTCTCATACTACGCGTTGGGAAACACAGTGAAAGGTATTGAAATTCTTGAGGAAGGTCTTAAAGTTTACCCTGACTCGGTAGGTCTGCTAAACAACCTAGCTATATTTCTAAGCAGTTCAAAAAAATTCGAAAAAGCCTTAGACACAATTAAAAAAGCAATCAAACTCGATCCACTTGAAGCAAATCTATACGATACCTACGGTGAAATATTAATGTTTGCTAAAGAGTATAAAACAGCAATAGAAAAGTTTTATCAAGCGTTAGAGATGAATCCAACGGGATGGTTTGCGTTTCATACGTTCTTAAAACTCTCGAAATGTTATAAAAGTCTAGGGATGCTTGAGGAAGCTACAACCTGCCACGATAAAGCAAAAATCTTAACTGAAAAAGTGATACCTGGAAAAAGAAAAGCATATTTAGAACAGTTAGAGAAGAGTTTTGAAGAATTAACCAGTTCTTAGAGTTAAATCAGCTTTACTTTGAAATCTTTTTTTTATTTTTTATTTTTTATGTTCTTTTACGAGTTTTATTAAGTCTGCTTTCCTATACGAGGAGAGTACCTTTATGTCGTTTTCTTTACAAAATTCTTTTAGTTGTTTTACCGTCCACTTGTTATAATTAAGCCATTGTTCCGTGATTTCTTGAGGTGGTCCACTCAGGATGAGGTTAATAATTTGTGCTTTTCTGTAGGATGTTGGAACTGTAATGTTGTTTTCTTTGCAGTATAGCTTCAACTTGCTTACTGTCCAGGAATTGTAATCTATTTCTTCTTTCTTTTCTATTGCTTTTTCTTCAGTTTTGGGTGTATCTAGTTTTTGGAGTATTTCTATTCCTTCAATTGTCCCAGAATTACCGTTAATATAAAGTCTTATAGTTCGATCAGTAAGTTCAATTGGCCCTTCTGGTATTGAGTTAACTGGTTCCCATTCAACTTCCTCAACTTCTTTACCGAAAATTTTTGCTTTTTTGACTGTTGCTCCGTAAATTTGAAAATTCCCTAAAATCAAATTTTGCCTTTTAAAATCCGCGGGAACTTTATTTTTCACGATTTTATCAATAATTCTTTTATTGTCTAACTGGGGATGTTTGACTGATTGTTTAGGTTTAGGAGCAATGCTCTTATCTATCTTTTTTGTAATTACTTGAGATTTAGTTGTACCCTTCAGTGAAGGAGGCAGACCTTTCCATCCGTGGACTTTTTTATTGCTAGTTTCTGCAGATTCCTTGAGAGAAGACATATGTAATTGTTTAAACTCTACAGAATCTCTTTCTAAGAACTCAGGAGCTTTAATTGCTTTAAAATTAAAGGACCTCATAAATTCATTAGGTTCATCCCCTTGATCTACTGAAATAATCTTACATCGATGAAAGTGGCTGTTAACGACTAAATCATTTTGTAATTCCGCAGCGATGCGAGACGCGATGAACTTTTTTCTAACGTGGGAATTTACGCCTTTCCAGATGTAAATTCTCCTTAAATCCTCCTTAACTATCACTAATACTTGGTGAGAGTCCAATATGTTCTGACCGTTATTAGCACAAAACTCATCTTCTGATATGTCTAATTTTATCTTTTCACCGGTACTTTCTAATCCAAAGATCATAAAGTTCTCATAAGTTTCAGCCATCATTAAATACGATTCATTTTTTTTATTTAAAAATAAGATAACTCTAACGAATTTTATATTTACAATCTCTTAGTAGGTTTGATCAATAAAACATTAACTTTTTTTTTCTAAATAAATCATCTGGTATTTACATATAAAATTATTGGAATAGATGAGTTGTGACTGAAGAAGTAATGCTCAATATGTTTTTTAATATAGTTTAATAAGTATTATCTATTTTATTCGTTAAGTTTAGGGAATAGTAGTATAATTTTATCTTATTCTTCTTGAAAGTTATTTTGTGATTTTGACTTATGACTGAAAACAACAACAGAAAAGTGTTTAAATACCGAATGCTTGCGCCATTATGGATTGCCATTTTTATAGATGTTCTGGGATTCACGATTCTTTTTCCGATGGTAGGATATTTTAGCGGCCTATTCGGAACCTCTAAAATTGTAATCGGTTTTATATTTTCTGTAAACGCGATGTTCGGTTTTGTTTTTGGGCCCATTTTATCAAAACTTAGCGATAAATATGGAAGAAAACCGCTATTGCTAATTTCTCAATATGGAACGCTTTTAGCTTTTATATTAACTGCTTTTTCAAACAATTTATTGATGTTAATCATTGCACGTATGATTGATGGGATGTTTGGAGGAAATTTTCCAATAGCAAAAGCTATTATAAGCGATGAAGTTCCGTCAAAAGATAGAAGTATTCAGATGGCTAATGTTGGTATAGCATATGTTTTAGCTTCCCTGATTGGACCCGCAATTGGTGGATTTCTCTTTACTTTTTATGGTCTTTTAGGACCAGGCTTGTTTGCAGCTGGTTTGACCGTAATAACAATTCTTGTAACTATATATATGCTGGAAGAAACATGGTCTAAGGAAAAGAGACTTCACTACCATAAAAGTAAAATTGAATTTACACTGAAAGTTAGACAGAATAAAAACGCTCTTTACTTGCTACTTCTTTGGGCATTTCATACAATATCTTTCACTATCGTAATGTCTTCCATATCTTTCTTCAGTGCTGATGTGTTATTTCTCACACCTATTGAAATGGCGTTCTTATTTATGATATCCGGAATATTTAGAGCAGGTATAAGGTTTACGCTATTTAAACCAACAATAAAGAAACTTGGGGAGAGTAATGCAATACGAGTAGGTTTGGCAATGTTTTTTGTAAGTTTTTTTCTAATAGGCTTTTCTACAAACATTGTAATGGTTATAATTATATTC
>JAUWDN010000266.1 GCA_030608765.1 Promethearchaeota archaeon | reverse complement strand
ATGTAAAAACATGTGCATTCCTTTCTATAAAGCAATTATTAAAGATTATAATGAGAAGATTAGTATAGAAAGAACAGGATACATGGGCTTAGGCGATGATTATTGCGATTTTACATTTTCCTATGATAGAAAAAATTTACGAGATGCAGATAAGGACATATCAATTAAAGAATTAAAAATTCCTAATGATGTTGATAAGTTATTTTATTTTGAAAAGAATTTTAGAACACTCGACGGATTGTGGGTGATAGAAACAGAGAAAGAATTAGGTTGGGACGCAACTCTAAAGCTTGATATAATAGTGTGGCAGAGATTATATAAGATCGTATTTCGTAGGGTGATAAAGTATTTGAACATTAATGGAAACTCTTTGAGTGATTTAATTGAAGTTCTCTCTTTTGTGTGGAATTGCGAAGGAAATACCCATGAGATAATCCAAAACAAGAACGAGAACATAACAATAAATATCAATAAATGTCCTTACATAGAAGCAATGGAGAGAAACCCAGATAGACACTATAGGATTGAGTCAATATGCAAAGAAATGTGTATTCCGTATTTACAGCCCATTATTAAGGAATTTAATCCTAAAATTGAACTAAAAAGAGATAAATTCATTGGTTTAGGGGATTCAGTATGTAATTTTGTTCTCAATATAGGAGAATAATTAAAGCCTGGATTTAAGCTATAGATTAAGTATAAACCTTTTCATAGAAACTAATTCGATTTTTGATATCTGAAACTATTATTTCTTGTTCATTCCTATCTATTTCATATAGTTCAAAAATTATATCTTCAATCTTTCTTAGTTCATTTTTAACATCTTCGTTTAGTTTTCCATTACTTTTCAAGAGAGAATTAATTGCATTTTGAACTTTCTCGCTTAAAACCTTTTTTTGGTCCGGGGAAGCTGCTTTAATTGGTAAATGCCGGATCATATACTGGTTCAGATTTATTGTTGTATTTTTTTGATTGTTTATTCCATAAAGACAATAGTAGGCCATAAGCGATGAATTTAAAATTGCGTTGATGTACTTTAACTCTACATGATCATCGCTAATTATAGAATAGATTGAAGATGTAAAACAAACATTCTCCTTACTGAAAATTGATTGAGGAAAAATACTATTGTGCTTAATTAATAGCTTTGGATTGGTATAGAATTCGAAATTAATGCCCTTTAAAATTTTTGGATCTGTTTTTTCGATGTCAAATGATTTATCTTTGTTAATATAGTAGTAATTAAAATCTCCTTTCGCTTTTATAAAATAACAGTTGTTTTTCGTATTTTTCTCAATGAGGTCTATGACTTGCCTTAACCCTTTATCTTCTTCTCCTCTGATCATGTTAGGAATACGCTCGATATTAAGATAATTTACATCTCCAGAATTTTCAATTTTGTTGACAAGGTTTAATATTTTCATATTCGGTTTAATTCTAATGCGATTTAAAGCTATAGTTTTAGAATTACAGTATGGACAATTTAAATCGGGTATATAAGCGTAAATCTTTTTGGGATGAGCGCTTAAAGGACAGGATTTGTTAAAGCAAACTCTTAAGGAATCAACCTTTTGAGCAGAATATTTTATAATTTCAGTATTTGGATATTGATATACCTCTATATCTTCAATCCTATCACTTTTTTTCTTATAGAATAGGATTTGGACTTCATTTGTTGCTTTTGCAAATAAATTAGGACCTATATCGTATATTCTAAGAAGATTAGCAAGAGAAAATAGGTTCATTCTAAATTTTACATATCCTTGTCTTAGCAAGAAGCTTTTAGGTATTAAATACCCTATAATACCATCGGTCCATTCAAGAGATTTTAATAGAAACGCACAGTAAATATCATTATAAAAAATATTTTCTGATTTTAACCTATCCTTTTGATTTTTATCTAAAATGTTTCCATAGGGTGGATTTCCAATAACGAGATCGTATTTAGAGGTCTTTTTTCTCTGTAAACTATCTTCCAACAAAATGTTCGATTTCAATATTGAGAATATCTTCGAATTATCTAAACCATTTTTGGTATAAGCCCACCTAAATAATTTCATAATACAAAGCTTTCTAGCATAATCGTTAATCTCAGAGCCAAAAAGATTTTCTAAAATATGCAATTTGAGTTTTGCAATATCCAATTCAGGCTCGAGATTTCGCATGAGTTTATAAATTTCTTTTATAGCACTTAAAAGAAAAACTCCTGAGCCGCAGGCGGGATCGAGGATTGAAAAGTTCAGTAGTTTTTGCTTTATTTTTGTCTTGGTATCGCCATCCAAATTGTAAATATCCTCCAAGCTATTAATTTGATTGCTTTTAAGATACTTAGATAAAAAAAGAATTATTCCTTGAGAAACTATAAAGTTTGAAACGGATTCTCGAGTGTAATAGGCCCCTTCCTTTTTCCTATTGCTATATTCATCTAAAAAGCCAGTTTCAATTCTATTTAGTTCATTAAAACTCTCAGAAATTCTTATATGATTTCCAGTTTCAATAGAATTTAGAACTGATTCAAATTCAAGGTTAACCTTTTGATGTTTTTCTTTTTCTTTCATATTTTTAAAAAATAGAACTTATAACGCTAATTTATTGTTGTTTTTAAAGCTGAAAATTATAATGGTGTAAATTTTTAATTCTTATGTGGTATATTCTTTATATTTTTATAGTTAAATTTCTTTATTATAATCAGAAGCATGACAAATAATGAAGATGAAAAAGACGGAGTAGCTCCGATCAAGCCAGTAATAAAAAAATTGAAAAAGGAGTACGATAGAGATCCTACTGGTTGGAGAGTTATCGGTTCTAAAGACGATCATGGAAATACAGATACTTTTATAACAAAAAAACCCGACGCATACTGGCTAAAATCTAAAATGTTAAGTCCCTATTCGTCATTAAGTATGGGCACGATAGTTCGAAATATAGACAGAGACATCGATGAAGCCTCGGGGAAAGGAAAAGCGTTATCGTCTGACGAAATGCTTCGATTGTTTGGTATGATTGTTCCAATAAAAAAGGATCAGAATATCGTTGCTTCAGGAATAGAAAAATATTCTCAACAACATGGAAATTATTTAAAAAAAATAATTGGAGAACGAGATTCGAATTTAAGCCATCATATGGTAAAAAGAATTGACGAAGAATTCACCAAAAAACA
>JAUWDN010000276.1 GCA_030608765.1 Promethearchaeota archaeon | reverse complement strand
TAAATATCCTACAAATAGTAAATTTTATACCACGCCCGTTTTACGGGTTTTTATCAGCATTTGTGGGTATAGCTGGAGACATCATAGCAATATTACTCTTTCCTAATTTTAATTTAAGCTACATGATTAGTGATTTAGGGACGAGCCCTGGTGCAATATACTTCAACATTGGGACTTTTTTATCAGGTGTATTTGCTTTATTTGTATATTTACACATAGTAGAAATTCTTGAGAACGAAAATATCAATCATCCAAAAATACTCAGAATCGGAAAAGTGTTTGCGATTAATTCGTGCGTTTTTTTTGCTTTAATTGGTGTTATTCCTTCGGTTAGGAGCAATTTAATACTTTTTATTCTTCACGGAGGGATAGCGTTAATTAGTTTATTAAGTGGGGTTATTTATTTAAGCTCTTTTAGCTATCTTTTCTTTAAAAGTGAGAAATTTTCAGGGTTTGTTGGGTATCTACCGTTAATAGCAGTTAGCTGTATCGTCCCATTTTTGTTCTCATGGCACCCAATAACAGAATGGATTTTGACGTTTGGCATTACATTCTGGATTGTTGCTATTTCAATTTACATGCTTTATCATAAAATGTAATTCTAATTCTCAAGACTACTTCTTCTCGTTTTAATTTTTAAAATAGTATTAAAACTATATTTAATAATTTTCAGTTAATGCCCGAATTGATCGGATATATTTTAACATTGGATGCTATATTCACATGGGGGATCGCTTCTTTAGTCTATAAATTTAGTTTAGGTAAAATTGAACCAAAGCCAGGCTTACTTTTTAGATTACTCTTTGTATCGTGTTCCACTTTTATACTCGCTCTGATATTTGGTACATTTTCTTTTATTTTTTTGTTGGGCAGCCAAGATTTGACTTATTATATAATAATGTGTTTAATCTCCGGTTTATCAGTTACAATTGGAGATTTATTGTATTTCATCTCATTAAAAAAAATTGATGTTTCTCGCGCGTTTCCACTAACTCAATTAAGCTTAATATTTGTTTATCCTTTTGCTTTTTTCATACTTGGACAAAAATTAAAAATTTCTATACTCCTGGGTGGATTATTGATCTTACTCAGTGTTTTCATTTCAAGCACTAAGGATAAACCTAGTATCAACGATGACAGTTCAATAGAAGAAAAAAAGAGTACAGAAAAATTATTTCTCGGAGTTTTATTGGCTGTTTTGGCAGCATTCCTTTGGGGTCTTGCTATAGTATCGTTTGATCAAGCGAGGATTATCTCCAACGATGTTTTCGTGACTAATTTTGTTAGGGTTTTTTTTGGAGCAATACTATTCTCTATTGTAGGAATTTTTCAGAAAGATTTTTATTCTAGTTTTAAGAAGGTTAACAGAAAAAAACTTAAATACTTCATATTTGTTGGAATAGCAGGAGCATTGTCTTTAGGTTTAGCAGACACATTATTTTATAAAGCAATTGAAATTAATGGTTTAACTTTAACATCGACCTTTACTGCTAATACGCCAATGGTTCAACAAATTTTATCTATATTGATTTTGAAAGAAAAATTTCGTAAGAGATTTATAATTGCCGTCGGATTAATAATTATAGGCAATTACATCATTATATTTTTATAAACTTCATTAATCTATATAAGAATTATTATGATTAGAGTTGAAATAAATTTATTAACAAATAATATTGTTTTACCTTTTCAGCACTTACGAGAAAATCAATTTCTGGATTTTATCGAATTAAACAAATTATTTGCGTCAAAATCACTAGCAGAACACGGTTTAGGCTTTTTAATTAATGTCTATGATGGTATAGATTCAGATAAACTTAATAATGGTAATTTAATAAAAAAAATAGTGTTTGATACTGGAGGTACAAATCTTACATATTTACATAATTTAGATATTCGGGGCTATCCTTTATATGATGTAGATTACATTTTATTGTCACATTGGCATTATGATCACACCGGGGGTTTATTTAAGATATTAGAACGAATAGATAATAAAGTACCGATTATATGCCATGAGAGTGCTAAGTTCGAGAGATTTTTTAAGCGAGTTAGAAATTTAAAAAATGAAGATTTAGTGGGAAAAAAGAGAATAGACCTTTTACCTATGCTCTCATCTTTAAAAATTGTTAATCAAGAGCCAATAAATGTAAACCAAGTTAAAAGTTTAAAAGGTGAAATTCACTTTACAAAGAAACATTACGAAATCCTTAATACCGAAGGACTTAAAATAGTAGCAAGTGGAGAAATTCCTAGAAATCACATGGAAGAAGATTTTAATAACTTCTTTTTACTTCAAGCGGGAACTGTTAAAGTTGATAAAATTATGGACGATAAATGCTTGATTTTAGAGTTTGAGGATAATATCGTCTTACTAAATGGATGTTGTCATTCTGGTTTAATGAATACATTAGATTATATTAACCATTATTCAGACAAACCAATAAGTCACATTATAGGGGGATTTCATTTGGCAAGTGCATCTGATAAAAGGATTAAAATTACACTAGAATACTTAAATTCGCTAAATATGCTCAATGATACGCTTTATCTCTTTCCAATTCATTGTAGCGGAGAAAAATTCATTGAAATGGCTAATACATCTAGTAACAATAGAATCAAGGCGTTTAATCCTAGCGTAGGTACAACCTTCTATTTTAAAAAAATTTAAAATTTAATCTTTTTGTATTATTGTTGCATTTTAACTTTTAATGAATTTACGGATTAAATAATAAAAAATATAAAGTTATTTATCAATGAAATTATTGATGATTATTTATGAATGTTCGATCATTATTGAATAAACGGAAAGTACTTGTTGATGATGTTATAACTGTATTTCTATTAATAATTGTATTATATTTAATCATATTTAATATAAGATTAGCTATTGTGTCATTGGGTGTGTATCCTTTCTTTTCTCTTATATTGTATGGATTCTATAGATCTTACAAGGGTATGTTTACGAGAAAATTAGATTTTATACTTAGAGGTTTAAATTTATTATTTGGAATAGCAAGTATTATTTTCTC
>JAUWDN010000218.1 GCA_030608765.1 Promethearchaeota archaeon | reverse complement strand
GAACTTTCACAAATTTTTAACTTGTTAAAACATCCAATGCGGAGAGGAATTCTTAAACAATTATCTAAAAGTCCACAAACTTACTCACAGATTTTGAAAAATCTTAATATTCGGGAAAGTAGTCTTTTAAACTATCATTTAAGAGAAATGGGCGATTTACTGATTAAAAAAGATGTTGATGGAAAATATATATTAAATGAAATCGGGGAAATTTGTTTGCAACTTATACTTAGAGTTAAGGAAAAAGAGGATATTCATAGTTTCAATAAATTTCAGATATTGATAGAAAATTTAAAATCAACATTATTTTTGTTTCAAATAGTATTCTTGCCACTCGTAGTTATTTTAGCATTAGAACTTTACTTGTTAAATATTATTAATTTTGGAACTATTCTTGGAATTTTTACTTCAGGTGCGATTTTTAGTATAGTAATGTCAACTGGTGTTTTAATAAAAAAAAAAGAATCTGAGAGCAGATCGGTAGTTAAATTTGAAAAGAAAGAGAAATTTGGGATGTTTTCCGTGCTATTTACCATATGGATACTTGCTCAAACAATAGTTAGTTTATTATTTCATTATTTTAATTAGCTATTCGTTATATTGCGATATAGGATTATTAAATCAAACCAATTTTATATTGCTTTAAGTGGTGATATTGAATTACTGAATTTTACACCCAAACAAAAATAATCTTATTCTAAAATTAAATGAATGGGTTCTTATCTCTGAATATTTTTTCTTTATATTCTTTTAACGAAGGAGGACAAAGCTCTTTTTTTGTAGCTTCTTTTTTAAGGGCTTTCATAATTTCTGCTAAATCGACTCCCACAGGACACCAATTCGTACAATTTTCGCAACCTGTACATAAAAACAAACCATCTTTAACAGCAGCTTCGATTCCATTATGAATATAATCTCGAACGATATTTATTGCTCCAATACCATATTTTGATGCATATATATTACCAAATGCTCGAGAAGCTGTGCATACATAATCACAACTTTTACATGCGATACATTTTAAAATATCTTTATAAAATAGATTTTCTTTTACTGCTTTAATTCTCCAGTCATCTACAAATATTATAACTACTTCTTTCGCACCATACATCCCAAATATGCGCTTTCCTTGAATATCGGAAGTATTTGATGCCGCGGATATAAAACTAATATAAGCTCCATCTACATTATTTATTCTTTCATGTATTTTAGCTACAATTAGAGCGTCAAAAACATTTGGAACGATTTTTTGTATTCCTACTACAACGATATGTTTCTCAGTCGCCCTAGTTAAGAGACTTATATTTCCTTCATTCTCAATTAGAACGATAGAGCCATCATTTGCAGCAATTACATTAGCTGATGTAAGAGAAACATTAACATCATTAAGTAATTCGGGACGATAATTCTTTCGGTAATAGGCTACTATTGCATCTGCTTTCTCCTCTATGTCTATTCCATATTTTTCTTTCATTTTTGCGACGATTTCTTTTTCAGTAAATTGAACTCCAGGAGCTAAAGTAAAACTTGGATATTTGTAATCAAATAGTTGACATAGAACGTCGCCTAAATCCGTTTCTTTAATTTCTATATTATTTTTCTTTAAAACATCAATTATTCCTATATCCTTTGCTTCCAAAGATTTTGATTTGTATAAAACTTTATTATCACCTAACTCTTCCATAAAGATTTTTTGGGCTTCTTCGTTTGTTTTGGCGTAATAAACCTTAAATTTATTAGTCTTACGCATCACTTCTATGCATTTTTTTACATGTTCCTCAATATTTTCAACGAAATCTTCACGTATTTTGGTAAGATGTTCTTTGTGTTCTTCAACAAATTCTCTACTAGTATCTTCGTAAAGATATCGTAAATCGAAGGAACGATACTTACCTAAGCTTGCTAACTTCCAAATATCTCCAAACTTGCTGTAGACTGAATCTTTATCGTTTAATTGTTCTATTTTTTCTTTCACTTCTTCATATAACTCTTTTCCTTTCTCACTCATATTAGGGGATCCTCTTGATTCATTACTTTGATTATAAAATCCTCAAATTTAATTACAGGTTTTTTTATATTATTTTCTTCTCGTATTCTTTGTAAAGCGGTATAACAGAAGGGACAGGCAGTTAACAAAACTTTTCCTTTCCTCATTTGATTAAAAATCGTTCTAGCGTTGTAATCACTATTTTCTTTAAAAATGGCATAGACACCTCCACCAGCCCCACAACAAATGCTATTAATTTTAGTATTTTCCATTTCAAATAATTCTATATTTTCAATTGAGTTGATGATTTCTCTTGGTTCTTCGATAATTGGTGGAATCGCATTTCGTAGATGGCAAGCATCGTGATAATTGACAGTTAGTTTTTTTCCAGAATGCTTTAAATTCAACTTCTTTAAATTTTCTGGTATAGCCATAAATTGTAAAAGGTGTTTAACCTCAATATTGAAATCATAACCCAAATATTGTTTATAATATCGAGTTAGGTAATTATAACAACCTGCGCAAATCGTAACAATTTTAGAAACATCATTTGATTTAAACCAATTATTTACAAATTCTACGTGTTTCTTTAATTCTACATCGCTGGAAATGTGATAAGATAACGCGCCGCAACAAGGGACATCATCAAGGACTTCGTATTCACTGTCAAGGAATTTAATGATCTTTATTCCATTTTCGCAAGTTTTTTTATATTTTGAGCTTGATAAACACCCTAAATAAATTATTTTTCTCATAATTTAATTAACTTTTTAGTTTAAATTAAGATTTGATGTTATTTTATTTAAAAATAATTGTAGAAAGACTTAAAATAAATTAAATTGAAATTTATAACGATAGAAATATTCAAATAAAATATCAGATAAAAAGGGAGTTGGTCTAAAATTCCAAAATTGTTAGAGAACGAAGAGAAGAATTTTTCATTATTCCTAAATAAAAATAGGTGTGGAGGCTGCCAAGCTTGCGTATATGTGTGTCCAACGGGTATTTTAGAGATGGGAGATGAGTTAAATATGAGAATAGCATATACGCCCCAAGTTAAAGAAGGAAAAGCAAAGTATTGCACAGCGTGTAAACGATGTGAATATGGTTGCCCAGATTGGTGTATTTATATTTTGGATGAATCAGATAATGAAAATGTGGCAAAAAAAGCCACGGTATAATGAGGTGAGAAAAATGGATATAGGATATAACAAGAGATTCTTACCAGAAGGTAAACATCTAATGATGGGAAATGTAGCAATGTCAGAAGGTGCTATAGCTGCGGGCTTGAAATTCTTTGGAGGGTACCCTATCACTCCAAGTACCGAAGTTATTGAGCATCTTGCTGTGAGATTACCACAAATCGGGGGTGTATGTATGCAAATGGAAGATGAATTAGCATCGATTAATGCTGTGATTGGAGCTTCTTTAGTCGGAAGCAAAGCTATGACAGCAACCTCGGGCCCTGGTATTTCTTTAATGACTGAAACCATTTCAATGGCTGCAAACCTAGAAGTGCCATTCGTATTCTGTGATGTACAGCGTAATGGCCCTGGAACGGGGTTTGTAACTGAGCCACATCATAACGATATAGGGTTAATGCGGTTTGCTGGAAACGGTGAGTTTCAAGTGATAACATTAGCGCCTATGAGTTGTCAAGAAT
>JAUWDN010000049.1 GCA_030608765.1 Promethearchaeota archaeon | reverse complement strand
AAATAATCTCGGATTTTTTTTTTTAAAACTTCTTCTGGCAATTTATTTCCGATGATAGATTCACCTTACAGCAATTGTTATTAGTTATAAGATTTTTGTAAAAAAAAGCTTAATGAATGATGAAGTTTGATTATTAAATACCCGCCTTATATAAAAGTTTTTTACAGATGGTTTATGGTAGAGTGTGGAAATTTAGTTCCATCTATTGCTGCTTGAACATATGGCGATATTGGGCCTCGACCTAACGCCATAATCCTAATCTTCGATCCTAAGGCGGGATTTAATGAAGTTCCAAATTTAAGGGAGGCATCCTCTGGGATTTCACCTGAAATTGTTGAGATAATCCTATCAATTTTAGATAACGATAATTGATGATCTCCTGAAACCGAGACAATACATTTATCAACTTTATTAGTATCTGGCTCTAAAAGAGGATTATGCAATGCGAGTTTTGCCTTTTTTATTAGATCAGCTTCTTCTCCCAAAGATTCTGTGATACCTATTAATCCGGAAGGATAATCCCCTTTTTTCTCAAGAACTTTTCTTACATCAGCATAATCAATGTTAATCAAACCGCAATTATTTATTAAACTGATTATTTCTTTAATGCACCTAATTAACACTTCATCCATTATTTTGAAACCAGCTAGGATAGGTAATTTTTGATTGAAGCGTAAAAGGTTGTCGTTTGGAATGGGAATTAAAGTATCAGTATATTTCATAAGTTCTTCTAAACCTCTCCTTGCTCTTAAGCTTCTTTCGGTTCCTTCAGATGTAAAGGGAGCGGAACAAAACGATACAACGGTGGCTTTATTTTTTTTCGCTTCTCTCGCAATTATAGGGGCTGCACCGGTGCCAGTGCCTCCGCCCAAGCCAAAAGTTAAGAATACTATATCAGCATTTATAACTTGAGAAAGTCTATCAACATCTTCTTCAGCAGCTGCAGTTCCAACACTAGGATCGTTACCTGACCCTAAACCGTTACATATTTCCTTTCCAATAAGTATTTTTTGATTAGAATTTGAGTAATATAAATCGTGAGCATCCGTATTAATGTTTAAAGTTTCAACTAATTCCGAGTCAAGATCTTGCATTCTTGATACGGTATTATTGCCTGCTCCACCCACTCCTATCACCAAAGATTTAATTTTTAAGACTTTAAGTAAGTCCAAGAGGTATGTATCATTATCTAAATTTGAAGGGTTATTAGAATTTATATTGTGGTTTGCAATTTCTTTAAACCGGGATCTAACCGATGCTCTTGAATTTACGATTTCGCTTAGATCAAATTCATCATCATCCATAAAAAGTTACCATAATGAGGAGTAATTAGTTAATAATATGTGTATTATATCCAAATAATATAAGGAAGTAATATGCATGTAATATTGAAGAAAATCGATTCTATCAAGATTAATTCTAAATTTCCACTTGTTTGTAAAAAAATAAAAAGACAAATCTCGAAATAAATAAATTTAAATGACTGAATTTTCATGTCTAATATGCTCGGGGTTAATTAAAATGGAAATTGAAATGAATAATAACGCAACTGAACCCTCATTCATTGAACCGGAAGGGGAAGATTTAATAAAAGTAAGAGCCCTAATCAGTTGTCCTTCTGGAGATTATAAGAAAAAGTTTAAAAACCAATTTCCTAGAAAAGACTTGGAGCTTATGGTAGTTGCTTTCAAAATCTTTGATTTCATGACTTGCTCTAAATGTGGAGAGCTTTTAAATCTCAATTTGGAATTTGAAATTTAGCTAATTTAGCAAGACCTTACTTATTTTTCGTCTCAGTTATTAGTGTTAACTTTACTTCAAGTATTGAAATATCTAAACACTAAATTGAATCTGCCCGTAAGTCCCGCCTCCGCCCGGTGTGTATTCAATTTTATTCTCTCTTATTGCTTCTATAACTGTAGCGACACTTTCGTCCAATTTTTTGATTTCTTCAATAGGAACTTCTATTATAATATCAAATTCTGTTCCTAATTCGTTTATTATTTTATTATAAGCTTTTAATACAGTTACACTTGAGGTGCTTTTAATATTTTTAACAGATCGAATTATGTCTATTAATGGTACAGCATTAATATATGGTGGTCTATGGTCAGGGTGTATCGGTTTTGAGGAAGTAGAAATTACTTCAATTCGTTCACTTACACCTAGTTTTATTTTAATGTTTTTATTGAATTTTTCCTTACATGCTGGACAAGTTACTTTTCCTTTAGCAACATTATCGATATATTCCTTTTTTGCTTTGTTAGGGTTGTTTGTAAGAACTTTAATAAAATCTTCTGTGATTATGTACCGATTAAATAGAGAAATCCCTTGTTTTTCTGTTTTTTTAAACAATATTCTTCTTCTACATTTGTGACAAAACATATTAAAATATTTACCTAACTTTGGATGAAGTCCTACATTTAATTCAACTTTACGTTGATTTTTTCCTTCAATTGCTAAAACTAATTCTTCAAAAGAGGGATTATCCATCTTAAGTTTATTAAATTCTCTTCCTAAGGATCGAGGGTTTTCAGAATGTGCATCACTATTGCTAAGAAAAGTAATTTGCTTAAGGCAATCCAACCTATCAGCTAAATCAGTATTAGCAGATAAACCTAACTCTATAAACTTAACTTTTTTTACGGCATCCTGATAACAATCTTCAAGAGTTTTATATTTATTTTGACGAAATATTGCTTTGAAGGGTGTAAAAGCGTGTGCGGGTCCAATAATTGCTCCAAAATCAGTGATAACATCAACCAATTCAGCAGGGGGTAAATTTACTCTTGGACGCCCGCCCCACTCTCCTAAGATATTTTTTGAATGAGGTTTAAGCTTCTTTTGAACTTCTTTTACTGTAGAAAAATCAGGAAAGAAAACTACTTCGTGAACGCTCTCTTGATCTTCAATTTCAGTCTGCAAAATAAAGTAAACATCTTTATATGAGAAGGCTCCGTCACTATCTTTTTTCAAATTCTTTTCTAAATACTTTAACCAATCAGGTTGTAACACATCTCCGGTTCCAAGGATGTGAAGCCCTTTTTTCTTGCAGGTCTCAACCATACTATCAAGATTTAAGTTTTTAGATACTGCTATGGAATAAGGCGAGTGAATATGTAAATCAGAATTAAAAGAATCCATTAGTTAATTTTAAACTACAATCCATTAAATATCATTTGTTTTTAATCTAGAGCCTAATTCAAACCACTCTTTAGCTTTCTCAGAATTTCCTAATTTCTCGTGACAACGAACCGCTGACTCCCAAAAATCCACTTCCGAAGGATCAAGAGAGGCAACTTTATTAAACTGTATTAAAGCCTCTTCGTAATTATTTTTTACATCGCAAAATATTCTACCTAATTTCTTAAGAGCACTGATGTTATCGGGATCAATATTTAGAGTGTTTTGGTAATAAAGAATTGCGCTATCGTAATCGTCTAACGCAGAGTAACTGAATGCTATATTTTCGTATAACACAGCATCTTCTTCTTGAAGATTTAAAGCTTCCTTATAACTTTTAATCGATTCTTCAAAATCATCTTTAAAAGTATAGGAGAGTCCTAAGTTATTCCAAGCTTCAATAAAGGTAGGATTTAGTTCTGTTGCCTTTTTATAGCATTTAATTGCCAACTCGTAATCGTTTTTCTCATAAGCAACATCACCTAGGTCAAACCATAATTCAGCGTTGTTGGGATCTAAATCAATAGCTTTTTTATAATACTTTATTGCTTCGTCGTAATTTTGGTTATCATAGTATATTATGGCGATATTGTTGTAGAGAAGTTGTTCATCGGGATTAATTTTTAGCGCTTTTTTGTAGCACTTTATTGCTTCATCGTACTGTTCTCTTTCTCTATAGATTAACGCTATATTATTCCAAACGTCCGTGTAGCTTGGTTCGTATTCTAATGCGATGTTGTAATACTTTAATGCATTATCGTGATCTTCTAAGTCTTCATACGCAAATCCCATGTTATAGTAGGCGATTGCATCGTCTGGCTCTATTTCGATCGCTTTCTGATAGCACTTTATTGCTTCTTTAAATTGACGCACCATACTAAGGGAGAGTCCAAGATTATTCCAAACTTCGGGAAAATATGGATTAATATCAATCGCTTTTTGATATGATTCTATCGCGTTATCGTATTTACTTTCATCGTAATACGCATCTCCTAAATTAATCCAAGCATCAGCGTCATTAGGGTCTAATTCTGCTGATTTTTTATATCTCTCAATCATTTTAAAAATTAGATATATCTTAGAAAAATAATGTTGTATTCCTATTATTTTTTTTGAATTTAAAAAAAGCTATAATTACGGGGCAGCTATTATCATTTTATCTCGAATCTGATCTGTTAATAAAATTCTGAGATATTTTTCGCTATTTTTATAATTTACTTCTTCTAATTTCCCTTCAACTAACACTTCTTCTCCTTTTCTCGCTTGTTCGCAAAACCTTCCCCGAAACGAATTAATTTCATTAAGATCACTTAAATCTATGTCATTAAGAATAAGCTTACTTTCTATTACCTTTAAGCATTTAATCTTATAGGAACAAGGAGTAAAAATAGAATTGGTCGAATCAACTATTTTCGCTTTTATTTTAATCCTCCCTAAGTTTTTGAAGTTATAATCGTCATAGGTTCCATTCCAATCTTCAGGGCTTTTGATGTACCTGATGAAGAAGTCAACTCCATGAAATTTTCCTTGATGCAACTTTCTTTTTTCGCTTCGAAAAAATTCCTCGAAGTTGATGTCAGAACCTCCAACCCGCCAAGTATAATGAGTTTTGTATTCGATTAAGTTATACGCCTTAAAATTGTTTGAAGTAAGTAGTATTGCTTTTAATTTTTCTTGAAACTCTAAACTAGTACGAGTCCCATATATTATTATATCTATATCAGAATCAAGTTTACTTAATCCGATCATAGGAGAACCAGTAATACCAATTGCATCTTCTGGTACGGAACCATCTGTAATAAATAATTCACATAATTTTTTAGAACATTTTTCGACTTCTAATAAATTATCTCTCATTTTTAACTCATCATAGTATTCCCGGGGTGTATAAATTTTCTTTATATCTTCAGTCTTTACACCCTGAAGTTCTAAATCAAGCTCTTTTGAAAAAAAAAGATACTGTGGGTATTTCTCTCTTATTTTCAAATATCTTTCATCCAAGGAATAGATTTTTTTATATTTTTTGCCTTCCTTTATTCTTTCCCCATTTTGATCTGGATAAAATCTTAAAAAACAGATTTTACGGTCTTGAGGATGGTGATAACCTTTTATATCGAAAAAAAGGTGGTTTTCTTTTGTTTCAAGGTAATCCCCTTCAATTCCTTTTGGGATTTTCATAAGTCCTCCAACTTTACTTATTAATATCTCGAAGGTGTTTTTGATTTGATTTTATATTTTGGTATTTCTTTTGCTTTTTTTAACTCTCTCTCAAAATCTCTTCTTTCTTTAAGAAATCTCTCTTTATCGCTTTCTAATCTTTGCCTTTCTTTTCTAATTGAATATTTTTCATTCTCTATTTTCGATTTTTCCTTTTCCAATTTTTTAATTTCATCTTTTAAACGCTTTAGGTTATTTTCTGAATTACGAATTTTATGTTCTAATGAAAAATAAGTACCCTCAGCTTTTGGTACTTTCCTATCTAATTCTTTTAATCTTGCTTCTTGACCTTTTTTCTTTCTTTCTAAATCTCTTACATCGTGATCTACATTCTCTTTAAATTTACCCAATTTCTCTTTTTTTTTCTCAATATCACGAGCTTGAAGACTTAAGTCTTTTTTCCTATAGCGAACCTTTTCCTTTTCGTCTTTTAATTTTCTTTTCTGATCTTCAATTCGATTTTTTTCGTCTATTATCTCTCTTCTCAAACTACTGATTTCTTTGTTTAAATTATCTCTTTCTCTCGTTAAACTCTTAACATCGCTTCTTAAATCCATTAAATTGTTTTCCAATTTTTCAATTGTTCTTTCTAACGCATTCTCTCTCCGTTCCATTCCAGGCAATTTAGTTTTAATTTCTTTAATTCTTTCTTTTGCTTTTTCTTTTTCTCTTTCTATATATTTCTTCTCAGTTTCTAATTCGTCTCTTAATCCGTCTAATCTCTCTTGATATCGCTCTAAGTCAGCATTTTTCTGATCTAACTCCCTTTCTTTCATATTGAGATTATTTTTGCTTTCTTTTATTTCGTTTCTCATATTTTCTAGTTCGTTTTTTAGGTGTTCGTGTTGGATTTGAAGCTCTCTTACTTGTAGTTCTTTTTCTTTTCTTTTTTTTTCTAAATCTTTAATATTGTCTTGATATCCCTCAATCTTATTGATAACACGGTCCCATTCATTTTTCTCTCTATTTAATTTAATTCTTTCTTCCTTAATTTTTTTGAGTAATTTCGCACTAGGGATGGTATCTAATTGCTCTTCGGGCGTTTTTTCTCGAATTTGATACTTAGGAATAGGCTTATCCTTCATGACATTTCTTAAACTCGTGTAAATTATTAATAATATTATATTGATTCAAATTCTAAAGTGTTTGTAATTTCAATTTGAGATATTATTTGGTTTTGTGAAGTCAATTTATATAACTTAAATTTCATTAATTTTTAAAAGAAATATAAAATTAAGTAATCTAAATTTATGGTGTTAATCTAATGGATGAAGAGGGGTTCGACGAAGAATACGATGAGGATTTTGATGAAAGCTTGGAGGAAGATTTTGACGATCCATCTACAAAGCACCCTACAAAAGATTTTAGAGCTAAGACTCCAGAACACAAAATTTCTTCTGAAGGAAAAAAGATTTCAGTTTTTTTTCTATCCACTATAGGACCAGGGGAGAAAAAACAAAAATTGCTTGTATTCACAGGGAATAAAGTTGGAGACATCAAAGATACTGTAGCGAACTTATTTGCTTTAGATCCGTCTGATTTTCATTTGTCTTCAGGGGGAGTTACCATGGATGAATTTTCTAACCTAAATGAGTACAATGTAGCTGATGGAGATGATATTTTATTAATTCCAGCTAGCATTGCTGGTTGAATATATTGAAAGGACACATATTTTTTCCCTTTTATTTTTTTCTCGATGGAATCAAAGCAATTTCGTCATCGTCATCAATAAAATAGTCTTTTATTTGCTTACTCTCATCTAATAATAT
>JAUWDN010000227.1 GCA_030608765.1 Promethearchaeota archaeon | reverse complement strand
ATAGGGAAACACGTCTTGGAAGCGTCCATCCTCTAAACTTGCTTTTTGGATAACTTGAAGGAAATAATCTCTTGTTTTTTCGTCGTATGATGTGATATAAGGAATATAATGCTTAGGGTCGTTGTTACTTAACATTGTAGTATTATTTTTTAACCTTAAAGAACGGACACAGTTAGGAGCAGTTATTCTGTTATTAACTATTTTAACAACATCTGTTGGCTGGTTATTTAAAATAGGAGAATTACAAGTAAGAGAAATTATGTGTGGAATAAAATTTCTTATCATACAATACGCTTGTACTTTCTCCAAATCATTTTTGAACGATCCAATATGGCTATGATCCGCTTGAGTCAATCCGCGCATATATTCCTTAGCAGCGGGATTGATTGCAGAAGCGATAATGTGCAGGTCTTTAGGTAATGTTGCTTTAGCTAACTGGAATAGAGTAGAGCACCAATACGCCAGCTCCTCAATAAATTCGCACGGTGGAGTTACAAGTTCTAAAATATATGTTACCGCAGTGACATTACCGTCTCGACCAAATGTATCGATATCAACAACATTTCCATCCGGTAAACTGTAGCGTATATCCATGACATAGCCCTTTTCAATGTCATCCTTACCATATGGTCTTGCTAACACTTTTTGACGAATATAATCTGGGACAGGTAAGAAACCAGGCCTATCTTCATATAAAATCTGGTCCATTATTTTTATAGAGTCTTTTACGATTTCCTTCATCCTGAAGACCATTTCATCGCCAGGAGGATAGTTTCCGTCATCGTCAGCTATAATTAACTCCATTTCTATTCCATGTGTGAATGGTAATGGCGTCCAATGCTCTACATCAGCTAATATGTCTGCCCAAGACCTTTCTGGAATCAATACTTCTCGATAATCTGTTCCGAGAAACAATTGATCTAAAGTTCGATCTATGGGGTTACCTATGCTAACACCAAGTGGGAGCCCAGCTATCTTTTTTGCTTTAGAACCCTTTACTTTTTCTGTTCCCATTAACTCTGAGAAATTGTTATAGCCCCCTTCGCTAACTCCTTTCTTCTTCTTCTTTTTTTTCTTATCCTTTGCCATACATTCTTCACTTGTAATAGTTTAAGGTTAAATTAATGATTGTATAAAAGTTTTGAATATATCGTAATCGTTAATAAATTCATACGACAGAATTAAATTGACTATTTTAAAATTGTTACCGTAAAATATGCCATTTAGGCTCTCGACCGTTTTTCCCCCTTTAAACAAGTCGTCATCTATTATTACATTAACACGGTCTCCAAGAGCTTTTACAACTTTCGATTTAATTGCATTTAAATCGTCTGAAACCGACGAGAGAATAACCGTAGGTTTTCCTAAGTAAGGTATAAAATCTAAATTAAAAACTATAACCCTATTTTTAATGCTTTCAGGTTGAAAGAATTTTTTTAATGTGGTTTCTATCGTATTTAATTCTTCTTGATTGTGATCGCTAATTGAAGGATATATATAATACGCGATAGATTTATTTGAATTATAGTTTATCTCTGAATAAACTCTATCTATAACAGGAAATATACTAAAATCAAAACTAAATAGTGATATGAGAGCGATAGTAAAATTAAAATTACCCTTTAGGATATTACTACTTGCGTTTCCTCCTATGAGAGAGAATTCACTTACTTGTCTAGTAATTTGTGAAGTATATGTGTTCAATAGGAAGAATTGAGAAAACTCTCCAATAGGTTCTACTTTAGTTTGTTTTTCTTCAACCATTTTATAAATTTCTTTGAATAAATCTTTGGCGACGGTTTTTTTAAGTTTTTCTGAACTCAATCCTTCTATAACTTTATCTGCTGCTTCGGGGCAATCTAATTCTGCTAAAATACATATGGTTTCTTTGAAATATTCATATGCAGGATTGTGATAATTTTGATCTGTTGATAAATTAATTAAATTGGATTTGAGAATAATCTCATCAATCTGATTAATGATCGTAAGAATTAGCGAATTATTCTTATTCTCGTGTAGTTTCTTAATTATATTAAATAAAACTTTAATTTTAACAATCTCGTCTTTAATAAACTCTGTAAACTTAAGAGCTAAACTAGAATCCTTTTCAAGAGACATAAAAATAACTTCAAAAACGGCATTTTCCTTTATCGAATCCTCTTCGATATAAGAAAGAATTTTACTTACTTGATCTGGAGCAATATTCACATAGTCAAGCGCAATACTTTTCGCGATTTGATTTTTTTTATCTTGATCATTTAATTTTTCAACAACTTGTAAACTACTATCGAGATTAAGAGTTGCGTTAGTTCTAATTAGGTTATAATATAGATCTAACTTCTCACCTTCATTAGTTAACTGTAGTGAGCTTTCTAATGCCTTATAAAACTCACCAATCGAAAGATATGATTTTGCGAGTATAGTTAAATTCGAATCAATTTCACCCTTTGGAATGCTAGAAGATTGATTATTATTTTGTGACTTTGTAGAATTAACTGTAGATTCTTTAATTTGTTTTTCAATCTTCTTAATTTCGCCTTTGTTTGATGTGATTATGAAGTCTTTTGGGTCAAATCTATCATGTTTAACGGGTTGGAGAAACTGCTTATCTTTCAATATTTGGTTAATCCTACTTGATGAGATACTATCCCTTATCTTTTGAACTTTTACCGTGTATTCGACTAATTTCATCCAATAGGCATTTACTGTTAATTTACCAAACCCGTTTGTTGTTGGTTTCAGTAGGAGATCAATCTTCTTAGTTTCTCCCGATTTAAAGAGAACCTCATCTAGAAATTCAATTGGTTTAACATCGATCTCGAGATTCTCTCCTTCAAACACGAATTTAAAATGTTCATCCTTGTCAGATTGATTAATAACTTGGAAGGAAACAGAATTTTCGCCATCAGGAATTAAA
Organism: Promethearchaeota archaeon; assembly: GCA_030608765.1. The sequence goes on along the minus strand of JAUWDN010000227.1, from coordinate 638 downwards.
AGGTTCTGAGGGAATTTGGTTACACTGATCGATATTACATGATTAGGATCTGCGTTAGACATAATTGAAAAGATGTTTGGTTTTAGTAGTATAATTAATACTGATTTAAAAAATGTGAAAAACTGCTATCTTACCTTAATATCACCAATATAAAAGTTAATGATTTTAAATATTTACTAATAAAAAAGTTCACTTGCCCTTCCTTCTATTTCTATTTGCGTAATCTTGTAAATCTTCTAATACCATTTCTTTACTATAATCCGGCCATAAATCAGTTCGAAATTTAAATTCAGCATATGAAGCATCCCACAATAAAAATCCTGAAATCCTTGCTCCATCTTCCATTCCTGTTCTTATAATATAATCGACTTCAGGAAAATCTCGAGTATAAAGATGATTTTTAATAACTTCTCGATTAATATCTTCTGCTTTAACACCATCTTTAATAATTTGTTTCACAGCATCCACGATTTCTTCTTGTCCATCATACATTATACATAAATTGATAAAATTTCGATCGTTTTCTTTAGTAAATTCGATTAGTTCTTTGGTTTTTATCCTAACATCTTCCGGTAATAAATGTACTCTTCCTATTACATTAAAATTAACTTTTTCTTCTTTAACAGTTGCTTCCTTTA
>JAUWDN010000309.1 GCA_030608765.1 Promethearchaeota archaeon | reverse complement strand
TATACTTCCAACGGTAAGTAGCTTAAAAGAATCGTTAAACGACATTATCAAAGACTATGTTGATAGTATTAAGGATGAAAAGAAAATCAATGATAAATTCAAAGCTTACACAGAAACCCTTATTCTTGCAATTAGTAATTTAATAACTAATGTACCTGTTAAAACTCTGAGCAATAAACGATTTCAAAAAAGGATGTATGATATGATTTGGAAATACTACCGATCTGAAGTATTAAAATATGATATTTTTTCAAAATAACAAAATAAGAAGGATTCAAGATTTATCAAGAGTTTTGGAAAAGAATTAGAGTAATCTAATTTGTATATGTTTATAACGCGTAAAACTAAAGGATCAACTAGATTTAACCCAATTTTCGAAATAGAGAATGACTTAAGTTTTAAAAGCAAATGATTTATAATCTCAAAAGAGTTAATTTTAAATTATCGATATTAATATGTAAAAAAAAAAATGCTACTTCAAGTGATTCTTGAACAAAGAATAATTATAGGGTTAATTACCCAAGGCTGGCCAATAATTTATGGATCTTATTTTGCTTATAAATTATTAAAGCGTGGGAAGAATCGGGCAACTTTTACTCTGAGTGGCTTCTTTACATCACTTGCACTTACCTTTTTTCTCGCTAATCTTTCAATTTTACTTATAAATACTCCTTTTGCATATGTGTTTTATATTACTAGTATTTACTTATTCTTTTTCACTCATAGTCTTTTTGTAATATTTACCTGGGTACTTATAAAGCTTGATGAAAAGACTCCTACTTGGAAGTTTCATTTAGGTATTACTTTTTATGGAGTCATCTCTACTTATGTTTTTTGGATAGGTTTTTATTTAAATGGGATAAGATTGGATTCGAGCACAAATTGGATACCTAAATATAGTTGGTTCTTTCTCATTATCAGTTGGACTTTTTTATTTATATTCGTAATCATTCCTCAGATTTATCTTTCCTTTAAGCTTGTAAAAGTATTTGAAGGAGTTACACTAAAACATAGGATTAATCTGTTTATAATTAGCGTATTTCTAGAACTCACCATGGTTTTTTCATTATTCTTATATCATGTTTTGGTTGAGAATGAGATTTTCCGGATATTTTACATTTTAGTTATGCCAGCAACAGCTACTATTGCAGGTTTTTTAATCTATAAGAGTTTTGGTAAAGAATTAGAATGATAAAAACTATCTAATCGTTTTCTTATTATTTAAGATTTTTGAAGAATTTTTAAAGCGATTTCTGAGGAATCCTTTGCCTCCTCAACGGTAACCATTCCAATCGATACACAACAAATATTGTGTTTTGAAATGTAATCAAATGCTTGTTTAGGGTCTAATTTACCTGCTGCTAGTGTTTTCATTCCGATAAAATGATGATTCTTATGGCTATCTACGATCTTCTCGAGCTTTTTTTGATCTCCCATAAACAATCCCTGAGCGTTAAAGGGAATTAAAAACGCTTTCACAGCAGGGATATTTTCGAACGCGTATTCCAATGTAGAAACTGGATTATGAGCAGCTATTCCTGGTATTATTCCCCTTGACTTAATATCTTCTATTAGGGTTTCTAATTTCTCATCTTTTTTATCCGCGACCATTCCATGGGCAAAAATTAATTTTGCATCAAGCTCTGCTAATTCATCAATTAAAGGATCATGCCCTGGAAATGTAGACCCTGTTATAATGTAATCTTCGTAGGTTTCTGCCATTATCTTCGCAGCCTCGCCAACTTTTCCCGCAAGTATTAACTCTATTCCACGCCCTCCAGCTTCATAGCTTGCTTCCAATATTTCTAAAACCGCGTCTATATCATTCAGGAACTTTCTTCGATATATTCGAGCATTTTTTCCAAACTGTGCCGCCCCTAAAAATGTAGATGTTCCTGCAGTAACCAGCGGAATTTGCTGTCCTTCTATTTCATAAAAAATAATTCTTTCACCATAGTTATTTTATTTCTTTAAGCAAAATTTGTCACATTTAATAAATCTTTATGAGCTTTCTAAAAACTTTAAAAACACTAATATCTAAATTAAATTAAATCTAAAAAATATTGCTAACAGAAAAATGACAGACCCAAATGGTCATAGAAAATAATCCTTTTAAAGAATTAGGTGAAATCCCAGAAAAAAAATACGCTGATGGATATACAATTGATTCAATTCATATGGTCTGAGTTTTTAATCCAGGGTTCTGCTTTTGTTTTTCCCATTCCAGGTAGATCAAAATAGATGCGCTTGAAATTGCTCCTTTTATTAAAGATCGGTTTCATGCATCCTTTAAGTACGCGATGATCGAGCATAAATCCATGTAGATTTATAATCGGTAAACCTTCACCGTATATTTTGTAGTACATTGTTGCATTCTTAAGTTTACATTCCATCTATTATCGTCAAATTTAGTTAAGTATTATTCTGTTTCAAGGTTGAGAAAAAACTTGAAATATCGATATTACCACCACTTATAATTATCCCAATTCTCTTGTTTTTAATCAATGC
>JAUWDN010000067.1 GCA_030608765.1 Promethearchaeota archaeon | reverse complement strand
TCAAGCAATGCTACTCCTTTCAACTAGTAATCCTTATACTTTAGCAGTTTATCATCAACTTATGTTTGGTGGATTCGATTTTGAACCGAATGGGTTTCATTTACTAAGATATTTGAATGAGCACGGGAAGAAATCGTGTTTTGTGGGGAGAAAGAAGGATTTAGAAAGATACGATGGAGGGACTCATTCAGTCCCTAAAGGGACGGATATGGCTACCTGGGTGGAATCTGCGAAAGTAATTAACAATTTCGAGCTTTCTTGGATGCATTATTTAGATTTTGAGAACTTACACAAACAACAACAAGCACTTAAACAAAGGACACCTGAGGATTTAATTGATAAATTAATCTTACGTACTGATAAATGGATTTTAGGGAATTACAAACAGCTTAGGAATAATTCTTTGATGATAATATTAGGGGATCACGGAAGAGTGAAATTGAATTTAGAATACTCAGGTAAGATAGCCCAGTGGCGGGAAGCAAGTGTACCAATTGCTATCTTAATTAAGAAATAGTTTAATGTAATTTTTTTAAAAAGATTTAAAGATGTTTAAAATGGAGGAATATAAACGCTTTACAGTGTCTCTTCCAGAAGATTTATACGAGAAGTTTGAGGCATTTAGGAATAAAATGGGGATAACAAGATCAGATTGTATAAGAAAAGCAATGCATTCTTTAATGATTAGTGAAGAAAACCTCCCTTTCGCTTCAGGGGATGTTGTAGGGTGCATACCTATTATTATGTTGCATGAACATTTTACCGGAAAACAAAAAAAAGAGCATTTACATGAACACTCGCATGACATAAATCACAACGATGATCATCACGAACACGTGTATGAGTCCCAACCGATTTATGCTTCAGTTCAGCAGACAGATGAAATTCTAAAAAATGATATACAACACCACTTCTATGATGTGATAACATCAACTATGCATGTGCATTTAGAATTTGAAAAATGTTTGGAAATCATTGCTGTTTCAGGACCATACGATCGAGTCAAAGAGCTCAAAGAAGCGTTACAAAGGTTAAGAAGTATAATATCAATTGATTTTTTCATCATTGATAAGGATTTTAAATCGCAACCTGACGAGTAAAATCTGAATTTAAAGTTTGTTATAAAAGAAAGAGATAAGAATAAAAAATTTCTTTCAACGATGTAAAGAATAAGGATAAGGCGATTTATGAAGAATTTTTTATTCTATTAGGTCGTGTTTATTTTGTGTGTTAGATATATTGAACCTCTTTTAAATTAAAAAGTAATATACAGTGAGAAATTTTTAATTTTCTTGAAGTAAAAAAAAAAGTATGGTAAAAATTATTAAAATAAACTTTTATTTCTGTTGCGTAAACTCCTTAAATTTAAAGTTTAGCTCTATAGATCTTTCTCTTGTACAGTTTTCCTTCCATTTGCTTTAGCACGACGAATAGCACTATCGAGAATACCAATAATTGCGTCATTAAGTGCAGGTCCATCAATTACATCGCCACTAGTATTGCATTCTTTAGATTTGATGTATTCTCGAACCTTGGATTTAACAAATAAAACATCAACTGCAGCTTTTTTTGCCATTTTTTATTCCTCCTTTTATTGTTTAAATATGTTTTAAAATAAATTTGTATTTAAAGTATATTTCTCCTACTGCTATTTAAATCTAGTTGAAAAAACATCATAGAAGGTTAATATTCTTCGTCTACTAGCGATCTAAAAAAGGTAAATAAGATTCAAAAATATAGAGGATCAAATCGTAATCTTTAGAGTTTGGGTACGTGCAGACTAATTCAAGAAATCTAGTTTTTAAACATCAAATCAGCAACGTTATCCGAGTTTTATAAGGTTTTTAGCCCTTTTAAATTCAAGCAGTCATCTTATGATCTTAAATTGGAAAATTAAGATTAGATTATGTATTTTTTGAATCTTAAAAAATGAAAATTTTAACTGTTAAGAACTACAACTCATTATTGAAGAAATAATTAAAAATCATTGATATGAGTGTTAATAATGAAGTATTAACAAGAGCACCTGTAAGAATTTGTGATATAGGAGGATGGACTGATACCTGGTTTTATCCTGAAGGTGCAGTTTTTAATTTTTGCGTTGATCTCTATAGCTATGTAAGAATCATTGAGAATGGAAAGAATTTAATCCGAATTTTTGCTGAAAATTTGGAAAAAACTGTTAAAATCCTCAATTTTAAAGGATTTGAATACAATGGTAAGCTGGACTTATTAAAAGCAGCAGTTAATAGAATGAAGATTGAAAAGGGTTTAGATATTTATGTTAGAGCAGATGCCCCTCCAGGTTGTGGAACAGGTACGAGTGCGAGCGTCGCTGTAGCTTTAATCTCTGCGTTAGCAACTTATAAAGGAATACATATGAATCAAAACCAAATTGCTAGACTGGCTCACAAACTTGAAATCGAAGAGTTAGGATTGGAAAGTGGTGTGCAGGATCAGTATGCCGCGTCGTATGGTGGAATTAATTTTATGAAAATAAGTTACCCTAATGTAGAGATATTAAAAATCAATATTAATGAAAAAAGAATTTTCGAACTAGAAAGTCAATTTATATTAGTGTATCTAAGCTCAAGAAGTTCGAGTGAAATGCACAACGCAGTTATAGAAAATTATAAGAAAAAAGATGTTGATACTCTAGATTCGTTTGACATCATGAAGGAATGCGCATATAACATGAAAAATGCGATAAAATCAGACATCGTTAGTATAGGGAATGTCATGAACAGAAACTGGGAAGCACAAAAAAAACTTCATCCCTTAATGGTTAACCCAATCATAAATAAAGCAGAAAAAATAGCAAAAAGTAATGGTGCTATAGGATTTAAATGTAATGGCGCAGGAGGGGGAGGTACTGCAACAATACTAGCTGGAAGGGGTTATGAACATCAAATTAGAAAGGAACTGGTTGAAAACGGGTATAAGATCATACCATTCAAATTATGCTTTAAGGGAGTATCAAGTTTTGTATTTTAGCGTTTTTAAGAGCAAATTAGATATTTAAAATTGCTTGAAAGTTTAGGCATTTTAAACACAAATCTGAAAAGAGTGAAAAGTTTGAGCTTTTTATAGTTTGAATTAAACAAAATAATATGGGAATTCCCGATCATTCCGCAATAGTCTCAAAAATTAAAAGAGCACCTGAGAAATTAAATATCCACAATCTCTTTATTTTTAATATATCAGGAATATGTATTTATGGATTAAATCTCACGAATCTTTACCCAATTGAGCAAGAACAACTCATATCGTCTTATTTCACAGCTTTGATGTCTTTTACTAAAGAACTTATTGGAGATAAAATTAAAACTGTTGAAATGGGTGGTGGAATAAAGTTAGTCGTATTTGAAAAAAGAACATTATATTATAGCCTTCTTTGCAGTACAATCGAAAATTTGGAGCTTTTGGAAGCAATTATTTCCAAAGTAAACTCAAAATTCCTCGAATATGTAAATAAAAACAAAATTAAAACTGATTTAGAGTACGTTTATGACGAGCATCTCAATTATTCCTTAGAAGATATTATTAGGGCGCCTTTTTCAAGCGAATATGACTTAAAAAAAGAAGGTGTGATTACAGAATTCCTAAGAAATTTTCAATTAAATAACGATATTAATGGCGTTATTCTTTTAACTAATCGAGGTAAAGTGATCTTTTCTTCTATCAACGATATTAATTTAAGGCGATTTTTAAAGGAGGTTGACTTTAGAGTGAAAATTTTCAATAATTCTATTCTAAAGTTATTTTACACTTCTAAAAATAATGAGTTAATTTTTTCTGAAAATATACAAGATATTTATATTATTATTCTAATCTTCGATACTAAAATTAGATTTGGAATGGCTGACTTCTATTTACAGAAAGTGGTTAAGATGATAACAGATATACTTAATAAGTAATACCATCAAAAAAACACATAACTCCTAATTATCTAACACATTTGCGATTAAGAATCAATTTTAGATCTAATTTTCTTTATTATTTATAAAATGTAACTTAAAATATTTTTTTTCATAATTTAACATAAAACAAAATGTGAAATTTGTTATGACAAAATCAGAAGATGGATTAAAAGCAGCTTTTGCTGGTGAATCTCAAGCTAATAGAAAATATTTGGCTTTCGCAAAAAAAGCAGAACAAGAAGGTCTTCCTGGCGTAGCGCGTCTATTCCATGCTGCGGCGGCTGCCGAAACCGTACATGCACATAATCATTTACGCGTTTTAGGAGGAATTAAAACCACTGCAGAAAATCTTAAAGAAGCTATTGAAGGCGAATATTACGAATTTACTAAAATGTATCCCGAATTTATTGGTGATGCCAAATCGGAAGGAAATACAGCCGCAGAAAGGACATTTAACTTAGCTAACGAAGTGGAAAAAGTACATCATGAACTATACAAAAAAGCATTAGAAATAGTTGAAAGTGGCAAAGATTTAGAAGTTCAACCTATGTATGTGTGTTCTGTATGCGGATACACTCACGAGGGAGAACCTCCAGAGACATGTCCCGTTTGTAAATCTCCAAAAAAAGTATTTAATAAAATTGATTAGATTTTAATTAATCTTTTTTTTTCTATTTATTCGAAAAATTCCATGGTTTATAGCCATCTTGAATTTTTTTGAAGTATTTATCAATCGAGAAATCTAGTTCCTTTTCAGCCCTTCTTAACGCACCCATGTTAGCTCCGTTAAAATAATAAGCCAAAAGTAAGTTTGATATGTTTTGATCTCCTAAGGAAAATAGAGCTTGTAATCTTGCGTTATTTATAATGTTTTTTGGTTCTTTAAATTTAATTTTAATTGAGGAGCTCTTATTTAACTCTTTTTTTAAGGTATTAAATTTTAATCTGAAATTATTGAGGTTTTCTGACAAATAGTAATAACATTGATTCTCATAGGGGGTATTTAGCTTGGGGATAAAGGGATTTACGTTAACTCTTAATTCATTATGTTTGAATCCTATTTTTTCAATTAATTGAAAGAGTTTTATAATTTCCTCAATATCCTCATCAGTTTCGTTTGGTAAACCGATTAGAAAGTAAAATTTCACATTTTTTATTCCAGACTCTTTTATTAAACTTAATACATCTAAGATTTTATCGTTGGTAATTTTCTTTCCTAAGTCATATCTTAATGATTCTGTTCCAGTTTCAGGCGCGATAGTGATTGTCTTTACGCCACTCTTTTCAAGAAGTTGAATAATTTTGGGCGTGATATGTTCAATTCTTATCGAAGGTATGCTAAAATTTTTTCCCACATTGAGAATATATTCACAGATTTCAGAAAATTTTGGATGCGAGGATACGCACGATCCTATAAGACTGATTTTCTCGAAATCCGAATATTTCAAACCTGTTTCAATTGCAGTAATTATCTCTTCGTAGCTTTTGTTTCGAAATGGGTAATTATGATACGAAGATATACAAAATTTACATTGAAAAGGACATCCTCTATTAACTTCAACAAAATAATTTTCTTCAAAAATCTTTTTATCGCTTTCTCGATGGGATAGTAATTGATATGCTGGTGTGGGTGATTGATTTAAATCTTCTAGAATTACACGGTTTGTTTTATTATTAAGAATTGGTATATAAATCCCTTCAATATTTTTTACTTTATTAAGAAATCCTTCAAAATTACTAATTTTTGACTTATATTCTAAATAAACATCAAAAAAAGTATTTAAATTAGGTTCAGCATCTCCAATGAAAAAGAGATCAAAAATCTTACTTAATGGTAAAGGATTTGAAGTTATAGCTGGCCCACCGCCAATTATTAGAGGATACTCGTTTGAGTTGTAAGAATTTTCTCCATGACGTTTTTCGGATTCTAAAGGAATTTCTGATTTCTCCAAAATCCATAGAATATTCTTATAATCGTTTTCGTAGTGAGCAGAGAATCCTAATATATCAAAATCTTTTGGTAAAATTTTATTTTCAATACTTCGAAGGCGGTTGATGGGAGAAAAATCTTTGGATGCGGGAAACTGTATATTTTCAGGAAGGAAAATGCGCTCACATACATAATTTTCGTTTGAATTAATTATGTGGTAAAGAAGTCTTATTGAATAGGAAGACATTCCCAATCTATAGTTATTTGGATATATCAGACCAAAAGATAAGTCGATGTTTCTCCAATCTTTGATAATCGAGCTTTCTCTAAACATACAAAAAAACCATAAATTTATTGGATCTCTAAGAGGTTGTATACTAGATTTTTATTCTTCTCTTAATTTTTTAATTTCCTCAACTATTAAGGGTAAAATTGTTCCGGTTTTATGACGAATTACAACCGTAGCCTTCTCGTCTAAGTCAGTCGGTTCGTCATTTACAATAATTAAATCTCCCTTTTCCCTTAGCGTGTAAAGTGGTAAATCACATACGGGGGCAACCGATAGAGAAGAACCCGCAATTAACATAACATCTGCTTTTTTAG
>JAUWDN010000030.1 GCA_030608765.1 Promethearchaeota archaeon | reverse complement strand
TATATGCTTTCGACGAATTTTGACGAAATTTTTCTGATTTTGGTTGCGTATATTGTCATGAAGCTATTTGTTAACGTCTTTATCGGAGCACCTATCGAACCAATTCAAATACTTTGGTTAAATATAGCCACAGATGGCATCCCAGCGATGGTATTAGGACTAACTCCAACAGATCCCGATGTCATGAAGGGGCCCCCGAGAAAAGGATTTACGTTATTAAAAGAAATAAGAGGTCCCGCTTTGCTACTAGGAATATATACTTCAATTACCGATATCGCTCTTTACATACTTCTTTGGACAGTTCTTATTCCTGCCTGGAGCTTGACAGATCCAAGTTTAACAGGTTATTTAATTCCAGGGGCATCCCAAACATATGCCATAAGTCTTGCCCAGACAATTCTATTTACGAATTTAGTGATATGTGAGTTACTTTTTGTCTACACATGTACTAGTAATACTAAACCGTTCTATAAATTTCCTAATAAGCACTTATTTTGGGCTACAGGGCTTTCTCTCGGTTTACAACTTTTAATCCTTTACACGCCAATGGGTATCGCTTTTCATGTTGTACCTTTAACACAATGGTATCACTGGGTAACCCTCTTTATTGCCGCATTTAGTGTTTCCGTCGTCGACGAACTAAGGAAATATAGAATAAGGTTGAAATTGAGAAAAGATCCTTATTACCTACTTAATTCTAAATAATTATTTTTTATTTTCAAATTATTCTTTTTTTATAATATAATATCAAATTTCAAGTTTTTTTAGGAAACTTTTAAGTATTACGAGCGATAAATAAAAAATAATAAAATTAAGAATAATTATCCAATATTTAATCTTAAAAGTGATAAAAGTGAGTATAGATATCTCTGATGGTATTGAAAGTGGTAAAATTATTGTAAAAGTTTTAGCAACTAATGTTGCTTCTATTACTTTATTAACTGAGGATAAATTTAATGGTAAAGTTGTTCAACCAGGAGCTACTGCTAATAGAGTTAGCGGAGAACATGGATTAGCATTAAGCATTAGTATAGTAGATAATGATGAAAGACATCTCTTTCTACTAGATACTGGAGGTTTGTCTCAAACTATAGTTAATAATAGTAAACAATTAGGAGTGAATTTAAATGAAGTTGAAAAATTTATTTTAAGTCATGGACATTTTGATCATTTTGGCGGTATATCAGAAGTCTTCCCTTTATTTAACAAAGGTACAGAAATTTATTTGAACCCTATTTGTTTTAGTCAAAATTATATTGCAATTACAAAATCTGGGGAAGAAATTCCAGCTGATGTGTTAGGAGAATCTTTAAGAACATTAGGTAAAGAGGGGAAACTTAGTATTAACAAAAAACTACCTTTGCTCAGTAAAAACATGATTAATAATCTTGTAGATCAATACGAGTTAAAACTTGTAGAGACAAAAGATCCACAAAGATTATTTAAGGGGATAGTAACAAGCGGCGAAATTGAATTATTTGATAAAAATGAAAGAACTAAAGGGATTTACATTCAAAAAAGTAGGAAAGAATTCGTAGATCATTATTTTAGAGACGAAACTTCAATTTATATTAATATAAAGGACAAAGGTTTGGTTGTTATAACGGGATGTGGACACTGCGGTATAAAAAACATTATCAAACACGGTCAAAAATTAACTGGCATAGATAAAATTTATGCGGTAATTGGTGGATTCCACGAGGAATGGAATCCAATTGAGAAAATTGAGGAAAAGGTAAAATATCTTGAAGCTTTAAATCCAGAAATCACATGTGGAATGCATTGTACAGGTTTTAAATTTAATAAGCTTATGTCTAGGCACCCATCACATACATTAGGAATTGTAGGGACAGAATTCCACCTATAAAAAATCTTTTTTTTTGATCTTATTATTTATTCTCTTCAATATGTTGAAAGAATAAGCCAATTCCTATTATCTTAAAAGTATCCTGAACATTAACATTACGCAATGCCGAGGTTTCAGTAAAAAAACTTTTCAATTCTCTTGCTTTTTTCAATCCTTCTTCTTTAGTTACGATTCTATCTTCTTCTAAATCACTTTTGTTCCCAATAAGAACGAAGGGTATATTGCCTAATTCCATTTGTGCGTCCTTGAGCCAAAAATCTATTGCTTCGTCAAAAGTCTCTCTTCTGGTAACATCATAAACGATAAACGCGCAGTTTGCTCCTTTGTAATAATCACGTCTAACGCGTTTAAAAAAGCTTTGTCCTGCTAGATCAAAAATTAAAAACTTTATGACATCTTCTTTAAATCCTTGAACATGATAACGTTGTGAGGAAATTGAGATGCCTAGAGTAGGGCGATAATCAATAATATCTTCTTTTTTCAAAAATTGATTCACTAATGTAGTTTTCCCTACTGCAGCTGAACCTAGCACAATTAATTTAAAAAGTTTTTCTATTTGTTTACTTTTCTTAAATCTGTGAGTAGGAGTTACCCCATTTATTATAGAGTTTTCTTTAATTGAAAACTTGTCTAAACCTAGAGAAAAAGTATCATATATGTTTAAATCGGGTATTTCAAGAGAATTAAATTTAAAATCAAAACTATTTTCAAGTAACTGAGCGATTTTCTCGACAACTAGATATGCTATTGGAAAAAGAGAGTTCAAATTTGTTTCGTAATCGCAAACTAATAATAAAATTGCTTCAGATCCCGCTTCTAAGTATATTATTCGATTATCCTCAGTTTCGAATGAACCACTACCATAACGACCTGTCTTATATTCTAAGCTAATTTTATCAAGAAGATTTTCAACTATTGCGGTAAACGCTCCATAGATATCTTCTGATTCTTTATCTTCTTGAGCTGTTCTTTCAAACTTACTATATTTAGAAAATAATAACCCTTCATTTGAATAAAGAAAAGCTATAATAACATCATCTCGCGATTCTACGAAGTTTTTTAATAGAATCCGAATATTTTCCTCTTTTGTTGCTGCTTTTGATTGCATTATCCCGATAAAATATAGACTATTGATTGATTTCTATGAGTGGGGGTTTTTTAGAAATTAGGGTTTCTTTTCTTTAAAAATACTACTCGTTATATTTAAATTTTTTTTATAACTTAACTATATATTATAATTCTTAAACCTTAATTTTTAAAAAGATAATTATTGAGTTAATTTTAATGAATATTTCTGAATTGCTGAAAAATAAGATTGAATCAAACCAGACTGTGCTTACTGAATTTGAGTCAAAGAATTTACTAAAGGAAATTGGAATCCCCATTCCAGAACAAGAATTAGCGACAACTAAAGAGGAAACCCTTACAGTTGCTAAAAAAATGGGTTTTCCAGTAGTATTAAAACTAATGGCTGAAGATATAGTGCACAAATCTGATACTGGAGCAGTAAAACTAAATATTAAAAATGAAGATGAAACTGCTCAAGCATATGATGAATTAATGAATATTCCCTCCCAAAGTGAAAAATCAATCAGCGTACAGAAAATGGCTGATGAGCCTATAACGGAATTAATTATAGGAATGACTACTGATGCTCAGTTTGGTCCTGCTTTAATGTTTGGGATTGGAGGCATTTTAGTTGAGCTCTTAGAAGATGTCAGTTTTAGGATTGCTCCAATAACAGAATATGATGCAAGGGAGCAAATACACGAGATAAAAGGATTTCCGATACTCGATGGGTATAGAGGAAAACCGAAAGCTGATATAGATGCGATAGTAAATACGCTATTAACGATATCGGATCTCGTAACAAAATACGAAGAAATCAATGAAATGGATTTAAATCCCGTTTTCATCTACGAAAAAGGACTGATTTGTGTAGATGCGAGAATAATTCTAAAAAAACCTGAAAAACAAGATTAATTTTCAATCCTTTTTGAATTAATTTTTTAGAAAAACTTTATTTCCTTCATTTTTGCATTCTAAAAAAATTCCTAAATTTAAGCAGATTTATTTGGAAAAAAAGTAATTTTAAATTCAAATTACGCGATTAATGATCTAATAAAGCAATCATATAATACTATATAACAAAAATATAAATTAATTTTTGGTGAACATGAATTTGTTTAAATCTAATAAAAAAAAAAATATATATAGCCTTCTTTTCTTGGTTTTTGGGATGATCTTAGCAAATTGTAGCTCATCCATATTAAATTTGCTTATAATCGACAATTCAATTAATGATAATGATAAAATTAGTAACGAAAATCCGTTAGATTTTCAGAACCAAACGCCAGAGACATCAGATTATCAAAATTTTAATGGTGCTGGTGGGAATCTAAATATTACACTACATCAATCTCTATTAAATACTTCAACGATTGAATTTACTAATCTAGACACATCTAATAGTTTTACAGAACCATTCCCTAACTTCAATGGGTATAATACATCTTTCGTTAACATGACTATAGATGGTATATTTGCTCCTAATAAAACCTTAACTATTGAAGATGATGTTGTTGATGGAAATGATGATGTCTCTTCTATACATGTAACATCTTTCACTGTCAGTAGTGATGCTTACCTCATTAATGCTTCCTTTTATGTTCGTGTACCTTTAGGTAGCCCTACTGGTACTGTATATTTGTATATATCTACTTGGGATTCAGGAAATAGTAGAAGTGAACCAACGGGTACAGGGATCAATATAGGATCCTTTTCTCCACCAATTACTAACTGGTACAATGTCGAATTAACTAAAACTTTATTGGATAATTCACAAACAGCAAATAATACTTGGTTTATTGGTTTACATAATACAGTCCCTGCAACTACGCTAGAGTGGCGATTTGTAGATGACATATCAAATGGTGATAATTCTGACGCCTATGGTTTTTCTACTGGATGGGATTTTGAAACTAAGGACTACCAATCCAAAGTATATCTAACTCCATTAAGTAATAATCCATATCCTTCAGATATCGGTTTTAAAATTAATAGTACTGGAATCAATGATATCACAAATGGAACAGGTTATTGGAATCCTTCAGAAACATTTTCAAGTGACACAAATAAAATATCGTTTGATTTAACTGCTGATTGGTGGGATGTTTCTTGCAATATTACATCAGTTCAGATTAATTACACCAAAATGGATGTTCAAGCAATTTCTTCCTATGACATAGCAGGTAGTGGTCAAGATGTTCAATGGAATGTCACTACAACAAATGGATTGAATTATTTTGATTCTCGATTTACAGATTTTAATGTAATAAATTTCACAATTCCACGCATTTGGCACGAAGCTTCGATTAAAGTATTTAATGGGTCAACAGAAAAAACAATCTTTAAAAGATTAATTAGCAATGATTATCGGGAGATACAAGTTTTAAATGCGGGTAATGGCACATATTGGTACTTGAACGCAACTTCTTCCAATTTATTCTCTTCAATTGATACATTTGTAGGCGGAATAGCTCGGGACATGGTTAATCATTCAAATATTGTCAGATTTAATACTACTTTTATTGAGACTATTTATGATGGGATATTAAACTTAAGCGTATTTACTCCAAGTCAAGGATATCTAAACCATACAAGAATTTTAGATTTATTTCCTTTGGGATCAGATACTAATTTTACAGTATCAGATTGGGATGTATCGGTTAATGTTACTGAATATGGAGTTTTTAAGATTCAGATGTCTTGGAATAATGATACTGCAGCAGGATTTTTAGAGGATACTATTACAGTAATAGCTGATACGAGTTTAACTCTAAATCCCTTCCCATTAAAATATACATTTGATTCAGGTGAGACATTCAATCTAACGGCTTTCTATGAAGATACTGGATTAAGTACAGGTATTGAGGCTGATAGTATAACATACCGAATCGGAACAGGCAGTTCTAGACCTGCTGATGGTTTCTATATAGGTGGAGGTTATTATAATATAACAATTGATGCTAACGACGCAGATTTTAATTATGGTCCAAATACGATAGTAGTAAATGTAGAAAAGACCTATTACAATAATCAAACAAGCTCTGAGATAATAACGATATTAGCTGAAACAGATGCGTATATAGTGTATCCAGCTATGAATGATGTTTTTGATTCAGGAGATACATTTGATCTAGAGTTATATTATAATGACACAGTTCAAGATACAGGTATTACAGGAGCTACAATCGAATATAGCCTTGGAGGTGCTCCATTTAGATCAGATGCTGCAATTACAGATTTTGCGAATGGTTATTATAATATTACAATTTCTGCTTCTGATGCTAATTTTAGTGGTTATGGTTTCAAGACCATAGATGTAAACATAAATATGGATTATCATTATAATCAATCCGAATCAATCACTATAAAATTACTTGGAGAGACTACACCTATAGCCGCTGCAAGAGTTCCTGATAAAGCATATTATACTGCCGCTGAAACATTTAACATTTCACTATACTATGAAGATAGTGTTAAGAGCATAGGAGTAAGTGGCGCAACGATAGTGATAGATATAGGAGGAACAACGCATACTCCGCTTTCAATGTTTGATTATGGCGATGGAAATTATGAAATAACCATAGATTGTAGTGATTCGGATTTTGACAGTTACGGATACTTTCCAATCAGAGTTAATGTTAATTTAACAAACTATTATAATCAAACTGATACTTTAAACACTTTAATTGTTGGAAACGAATCATTAACAGTTCTTGCACCTAATTCTGGTGCTGTTTATATTGAAGGTCAAAGTTTTGATATTACAGTGGAATACATTGATACAATACTAAGTTCTGGTATCGATGGAGCAAATATTGAATATAGTCTTGATGGTGGTTTTACATTTTGGGACAATCCCAGTAAAATAACCCCATTAGGATCAGGTCAGTATAATATCACTGTTGATGTTAGTGATGGCAACTTCACTGAATATGGGTTTGTTGATGTCATTATTGAAGCTTCCAAACAATTCTATGAAAACACAACAACAATTTACACCTTCCATAGACAAATTAGAACTCAGATTTCTTCATCTGGGAGTACTGATTTAGGAACTGTAATAAAGGGATTGAATGCGACCTATACATTTGATTACGAAGAATTTTATACCCCTAGTACTTTAATTCGAGAAGCAAGTTGGACCCAATTAAGTAGCCCAGTCGGATTCACTTCACATTTACAAGATTATGGAAATGGTACCTATACTATGCATTTAGATACGACTAATGTATTAGTCACTGGAGTTCCTTATGTTTTTGAATTTAACATATTTGCTGTTGGTAATGAAACTCAAGTTATCCAACTAACTGTAGATGTTTTAATAATAAGAACTGAAGTAGTCAATGTATCTTATATTTCTGAAATTGCTAGAAATTCTGGTTTAAATCAATCTTTAAGATTCTATTTTAATGATACTACTAATAATGATGCTGTTCGCGATTTAACCACTTCAAATATTATAGTTAAGAATTATTGGACCGGTATTCAATTCAGTACGGGAGAATTCTGGTTAACTAATCCTTCAAATAATGGTACATATTTTTTGGATATTACCATGGGAACTCGAAATTCAGGACAGTACACATTAGAGATCAACGCATCAAAATTTCCCAATTATGAATATACTCTATTTAACATAACTTTCTATTATAGAGGAAATTACACTGATATTAATTTAATCTCACTTTCAGATCCTGCTCCTGGAGCACTCTCTCCAGTTGGATTGTATAATTTTACTATATTTGAAGGAAGCGATTTAGATATTGAATTTAACATTACCGATTCAGAATATTTTGATAATTTAATCATTGGTGATGCTGATTCATACACAGTAAGATATACGAACCTTGGTACTGGATCGAATGGAATTCTTGTTGAAAATCTAAATTTCATAACGCTACTACATACCGGAACAATTTTTACTTCAAATCCTGCCTTAACAATAGGTAGATATTCACTTAACATTACCACTTCGAGAACAAATTATGAAGATGCCACTTTCATTTTCAATTTAACAGTCATTGAAAAATACCAAGTGAGACTGAATTTGACATACCTTAGAGAAGTAGATGCAGGGGACCCCTTTACTATT
>JAUWDN010000073.1 GCA_030608765.1 Promethearchaeota archaeon | reverse complement strand
AGAAGGAAACGAAAGTTTTGGCGTTTCCCCTCAAGACACAGCTAATGCAATAGAAATTTTAGACACCTTTAACGCTTATACTGTTGAGGTCCTATTTGAAGCGACGAAAAGCGTTGATATTGCTGCTTTAAAGGTTTATCTAGAAGAGGAAATTCAAGCCATGTTTGATACGGGAGAAATTGATATATACAACATATATAATTTTTTAGAGACACTAAAAACATTAGGATCGATAGAAACGCTAGATTCAGATTTACATGATAATATCTATACTTACATAAATGAAACTGTTCAGATCGGAGGGGGTTTTAGTCTTACAAACACATCTAATAATGCAAATATGGTTTCAACTTATTATATATATAACATTCTTACAATAATTAATGAACCAGTTGATAATCAAACACTCCATAAAAGTTGGGTATTATCGTGTAATAATACTGACGGGGGATATGGAGGAAATCAAACTTTATCATCCACATTGATTACTACATATTTTGCAGTTTATTTAATAAGTGAGTTAGGAACAATTAATGAATTAGCCAATCAAACTAGTACCCTGAATTACTTCACATCACTCTATATATGGGACTCCAATAATCTTGAACACTATGGTGGTTATCTACCTGACTCATACGCTGAATTTCCTTTACTAAGTAGTACCTTCTTCTGCGTTGAAGGAATTAGTTTAATAGACGCTAATGAATTAAATAAAGATGCAACTTCTAATTGGGTTTTGAAACATCAAAGTTTCCTCGATGGTGGTTTTAGTGATTGGGCTGAAGAAATCGATCAAAGATTCTCGTCCATTAGCACATCCTATTATGCTTTCAAAATATTACAAATTTTTGATTTATTAAACTTATTAAATGTAGAAATATTCATGGTTGAACTTAATTTTTTAACCTTGATTATTTTAACTTCAGTCATAGGAGTAATTGTTTTAGTTATTTACTTAATTTGGCGTAGGAGAAGAATTTAAACCTTTTTTATCATTTAATAAGCATATAATAATACTTATTTATTTCAATGAATTCCTTGTTTAACATATATTTGATTTAAATTAAGTTTATCACATTTAGATAGATTACTATGGGAAAAATATTAAATGGAAAAGAGTTAGCACAAAAATTAAATGTAGAATTAAAACTTAAAATATCATCGATTTCGAAAAAAACAGGAATTAAACCAAAATTAGCAGGTATTTTAGTAGGTAATAATCCTGCTTCAGAATTATATTTAAATATTAAAAGAAGAACCTGTGCTGAAATTGGAATAGATTCAATTTTGGTCAATTTAAAGGAAGATATAAGAAAAGAAGCGTTACTGAATGAAATCGATAAGTTAAATGAAGACACATCTGTTCATGGGATAATTCTGCAATTACCTCTACCAAAAGAATTAAAACCTTTCACTAATGAATTTAATGAGAAAATTAGTCCTCTAAAAGATATAGATGGACTCCATCCAATCAATAGGGGTAGGTTGTTTGACTACAATGAAGATCTTGTACCGTGTACTCCAAAAGGGATTATAGCGCTTCTAGAGTACTATAATATAGAAATCAAGGGAAAACATGCTGTTATTATCAACCGTTCAAATTTAGTAGGAAAACCGTTATTCTTCATGCTTTTAAAAAGAAACGCAACGGTATCAATTTGTCACACATCAACAGTAAATATCAATAATTTCATTAAAGATGCAGACATTTTAATAACAGCTGTGGGCCAACCAAACTTTATAACTAAAGAAAAAATAAAAGAAGGTGTTATTATAATAGATGTAGGGACAAACAGAGTAAAGGGAAAAACTTGTGGGGACGTTGATTTTCAAGGTGTTCTTGATAAGTGTTCTTGGATTACTCCAAATCCAGGGGGTGTTGGCCCAATGACAGTAAGTTTCTTACTTCAAAACACATTCTATGCCTACCAAAACCAAATTAAGATGTAATTGTCTTGAGTTGTCACCTAAATTATTTCAAAAAATCAAAAAATTATTAATATACATACAACCTAATAAGGTTAGAATTAAAATTTGACCCTAATTTAAAAATGGCTATCTTGGAAATTGGTATAAATATAGGCATACGGAACCTCTTAAACAAAAAATATTACGATTCCGATACGGGAGTAGGATTAGATCCCGAATTAAGAGCCGGATTCCTCTCTGCTCTCGAAAGTTTCACGTCGGAAGTATTTGGAGATGATATTAATGTAATCTCCTTAGCTTCCTTTAAACTAGTTTGCTATTGTGATATAATTTCTCTACCGAGCGATGAAGCGAATAAGCAACCATTGATTTCATTTGCTATAACTGAAAAGGAAACGGAGTCAGGGGTAGTTAAAAAGCATTTAAATGAAGTAAATTCCCATTTTCTTAATACATATTCTCTTAACGATATTTTTTCTAAAAAAGAAAAATTTTTTAAGAAGTTTATAGATAGAATTGACGATATTATTGGGGATTTAAAATTGAAAACGGAAGATCGGTTTAGAAGTATATTTTAAATCTTATTTTAAAAGAGGACTTATTTTATGAGTTCAAATATAGGACCGGAAGCGCAAGCAGCATATAATAAATATTTGGACGCCAACACTATTGACGAAAAGATTAAGCGTTTGGAAGAGTATCTGTCGTTAGTTCCTAAACATAAAGCTACAGAAAAAATAGTTGCTTTAAACAAATCGCGTCTCGCAAAATTAAGAAGGGAGCAAGAAGCGCAGAAAGCCCGCATTAAATCTATGGGTAAGCAAGTTAGTCCTTTTTCAATAAAAAAAGAAGGAATCCAACTAATTTTAATAAGTGATTATCATTCTCCTGGTGTTGGAAAAACTTCTCTTCTGCATTTATTAACTGGAGCCGCAAAAGAAAAGATTGGTAAATTTACTCCTCTTCCTGAAGTTGGCATTTACGAATACAATAAAGTTCGTTACCAAATCGTAGACATGCCTGCGATAATGAAAGGGGCTGCAAGTGGAATTGGAAACGGTAAAGAAATCATATCTCAATTAAGAGCTAGCGATTTAATATGCTTTTGCATAGACTTATCACGTAATTATAAGGAGCAAATAGATTTGCTTCTAATGGAATTGCATAAATCCCATGTTCGAATAAATATCCCTCCCCCTCCGATCACTATTGAGAAGACAGGTTCTAATAAGATTCAAGTATTTTATTTAACGAGCGAAGCTAGAGAAAATCCCAATATTGAAGAGTTAACTGAGAGAATTAGAGAAATTACTTATGCTGGGGGCATACATAATGGCGTTGTGAAAATTTTCGGAAAAATCAATCTTGATCAGATCGTTGATACACTCAATCCATCCACGTCGTATAAAAAAGCTATTATTTTAGGAATGAAGGGAGATTTATCTCAAACAAAAAATACTTTTTGCAATCTGGAGGAATACTATTCAGAACAATTTCCCGTAATAATTGGAACAAGCGTAAAAAAGAAGGAGATTCCGGATGATTTTGGAAAAATTGTATTAAAATTTTTAAGAAAAATGAAGGTATATACCATGCATAAGGGTATAGTTGCTGATAAGCCGTTGATACTAGATTGTAGCCTTAATCAACCAACAATACAAGATGTTGCAATAAAAATCCATCGAAGTTTTTATGAGTCATTCGATCACGCAATAGTCCTTCGAAAAGACGCTAGACAAGAAAAGAAAAAAGTGGGTTTAGAGTACGAATTAAAGGAAAATGATATAATAGAATTACATACAAAATAAGTAATAGGATAATTAAACTCTTTTTAACTAGTTCAGATAATCTTCTATATTGGAGCTCATTTTTAATAACTTTTGGATAAGTTCTGAAAGGTCTCTAAAATTTCTTTCTCATGATCGGAATCTAAATGGGTGATTCCATTAGATTTATTTACAAAACTTTCGAAAAAATAGATTTTCTTTACCCAATATTAACATAAAACTAAAAATATTTAAAGCAACTTACAATTTTAAAAATTAATTGGAAGAATTGGGCTTACTTAAGTAAGTCTAACGACGAAAAATAAATTATTCATTTGGAATTAGGGATAAAATGAATTTAATAAATTACATAATCAGAAGGATTTTAATCGCGATTGTGGTTTTATTAGGGGTTATAACTCTTGTTTTCTTCATTAGTAGAATGATAATGCCAGCTGAGGAAATAGTGCTATCAAGACTTCCATTTCCTTTCACAGAGGAGCAGTATTACGCTGAATTTGCTAGATTGGGACTAGATCAGCCGATATATGTACAATTTTTTATATTTATGAGTGATTTGCTTTCTGGAGATTGGGGTTTTTCTGTAATAATCGTTCGAAATTCTTCAGTATGGGATATTATCCTTCAACGTTTACCGAGAACAATCGAAATCACCGTAATTTGTTTACTAATCTCAATATTTCTAGGGATTAAACTTGGTAAAATAGGGGCGTCAAATCGAAATAAAACTAAGGATAATGTTACAAGAATTATTACATATTTTGGTGTATCCGTACCTGCTTTTCTTTTAGCAACGCTTTTTATTCAAATTACCCTATCTACCGGAATTAGATTGTTCCCCTTTTTTGGTTATAAATCTCCCCGTATAGGAGACCCGCCTACGATTACTTACTCTCGAATAATTGATTGCATTCTTACAGGAAATTATGAGATCCTTATAGATTATTTATATCACCTTTTTGTTCCAGTTTCAGCCATGATTATTGTTAATTTATCGACATTTACCCGACTGACAAGATCAAATATGCTCGAAGTTCTCCAAAAAGATTATGTACGAACTGCTTGGGCTAAAGGTTGTACTAAAAAAAAGGTTTATGGAAACCATGCCCTTAAAAATGCATTACTACCGACCATTACTGCGATTTCCCTATCTGTTCCGAGAATTTTTGGCGGAATGGTCGTTTTAGAGGTTGCGTTTCTTTTACCGGGAATGGGGTCTCTTTTTTATGAGTCTCTAACCAGAAACGATTATGGAATCTTTATTGTGTTGCTCTATCTTTTTGGATTAATTGCTATAATAGCTAATCTGATCGCAGATATTTCATATGTTATTTTAGATCCACGGATTAGATTAACATAATCTTTTGAAGATCACCACATCGTTAGTTGAATTAAAATTTTTTTAATGGAAAAATCAATTTCTAATATTTTCGATAATATTGGGAATTTCTAAAATTTCTTTCTCATAATCGGGATCTAAATTCTTGATTCCCTTTGAGATATTTAGTATACTTTCGAAAGAATAAATTAGATTTTCTAAATAATCCGCGATGTCTCCCTTATAGATTAAGATTTTGAGATCTTCTTCGAGATATTCACTAATCTCTCTAATTGAGAACTTATTTTCAATTCTTAAATTCAAAATTATCCTTTCTAAATTAATTCTTCCACATTCGCAATAAGGTTTATCCTTACAGTCGCAATTGAAAATCTCTCCTGTCCATTTTACAACATATTCTATAAATTCTTCTGAAAACGATTTTCTCTTTTTAACATAATTTGCATCCATGAGCGAAAGGACACTCGCACTAAAGAAATTATTTGAAGAGTACCTTGCTGATCTATGTTTTGACAAGTCTGCGACGATCTTTTTTGTTAAATATACATTTCTTAATGCTTTTAACTCGAGAACAATATCAACAATCTTTTTATCTTTTTTTTTAAGTATCTCAATTATTTCCAAACTTTTTTTAACAGTTAGAAAAGATTTAGCAATCGATTGACCAAGGAATGTAGATTTATATTGATTATTATCCTCTAAACGGACAAGCCGATACTTAACTAGATTTTTTAAGAATTCTCCTAATTCATAGTCAGAATTAATTAAATATTCATTAAATTTATATATCTTTTCTCTAACAATCCCTTCATTATACATCGAGATAAAAGCGAGTAGTTCAGTTAGGGATTTGGCCTCATCTGGTTGTAGTTCAAAATCCTTAATTTTTCCATTAAGTAATCCTATTGCAATGTTTTCTTCGGTTTCTTTTGTTCTAAAGGAATAATTCTTTCCAGGTTCAATAAGAAGATATGCTAAACCAATATCATGCTTTTTTAACCTTCCAGCTCTTCCTAACATTTGCTCAAATTCAGCAACCGTTAATATGTTTATACCCATTGATAGAGATTCAAAAATCACTTGTTTTGCTGGTAAATCTACACCCGCAGCTAATGCTGCAGTTGCTACAACTGCTGAAATAGTTTGTTTTTGAAAGGCCTTTTCAATTACCAACCTCTCATCATTCGTTAATCCAGAATGATATGAATTTACTCTCAATCCTTTATTTTGCAAATAACTAGTCAGAGATTCGCACTTTTTTCTTGAATTTGTAAATATTATAGACTGACCTTTAAATCCATAAGTTGA
>JAUWDN010000071.1 GCA_030608765.1 Promethearchaeota archaeon | reverse complement strand
ATCTATGTAATTTTAAGTAAAAAACATTTGATATAAAACTAATCATGTCTTAAATAGATCTAGATAAAAACAAATTTCGTTTAAAATTACTATGCCAAAAGAAGTCCTTCTATGCTTGAGCTACTTTGATTCGATCTTAGGTCCTAACTTACTATATTGTAGTTCCCCATTAAATCCTCAAGAACACCCCGATTTAGGTAGAATTCTGGAATTTACTGAGGAAGAAGGAAATTTTATATTTACTTATAGAAAGTACCAAACAATTAATCACATTTTTTATATTGACTCAGAATTTGCACGAGGAGGAAAAGAGCTCTTAATGATAACTTATATGATTAGAGCCGCTTACTTTAGGGACGAAATTACTGATGTGTACAATTACTTATCATCTAAAGCTCCTGATCTCGAATCTTACGCTTCTGAACTTAAAACTCTTCAAGACCTTACAGAACTACTACATAGTCATAAAAATCGTTCAAATCAAAAAGAAATTCTAAACGAAGCATCGAAAAAGTTTAAAAAAGAATTCTTTAAGCTTTTCAACAAATATCTAGAAAAAATGAGCCCTCAGATAGATGTAACTACGCATTTATTAGGTAAAGGAAATTTAAAGAAAATTTACGTTTTTGGTCCTAGAAACGCGGGAAAATCTACGCTCGTTAAAAATTTGGAAGTTATTCAATTTCTACAATATAAGAACAATAATATGAAGAGAGATCTAGTTAGCAAAATTTATGATTTCATAATTGATAACATCGAAATTTTAACATACGAATGTGTTGACGAAGATACGGATGAGGAAAGGACTAGATTGTATGAAGATTGTGTAGATAATGCCCAAGGTTTTATTTTAATCTTTAACGCGTCAAATAAAGACTCAATTAAAGAAACCATTGAAATGTTCCAGTTAGTATTAAATAGATGCCAAGATAAGGGAGTTCCTATGCCAATAGTTATTATTGGCAATAAATTTGACGATAAAGAAGAAATAACTTCCGATATGATTTATGAGAAATTCGACATGGAGGAGTTAGAAGAGTGTGGACTATCTATAGAATATTTTTCTATTAATGTTCTTAATGAAGATAATAAAATTATCAATGCAATTCGTTGGTTGTTAAAACAAATAATATAAAATCTTTTTCTTATCTGAGTTACTTCAGGAGCACAAAATTATCAAATCAATTTTTATCTTGTCTTATTTATAGGGAGACTTCCACTTTCTGAAATAAAGATCATACTTCTTTAGTAAGTCCTTAGGATCTAATTGGCGATCTTCTTGAATAGCCTTCAATGCTTCAAGAACAATTTCTGTTTGCAGAAGCTGAAATTCTTGGCTCTTTATATCACTGGTAGTAAGATATCGATTCCCTATTTCATTTGCTTTTAGTTTATCCATAGTGTTTATATTATAAATATCCATGAAATAACCAATTACAAATGTTCCAAACAAAAGCACAGGAAAAGTAAGTAGTAACATCCAAAAACTTATCTCAAAAGCTAAAGATATTAAAGATATAGCGCTAACGGTAGATACCACAATTGAATAATAGGATTGGCCCAACTTAAGCCGGGACAACTGCCTACCAATAAAATGTGCACTCTTTACTCTTTTTATTACATTCGATTTTTTTAATCTTAACATAATGTTATGAAAATTTTGTATAATTTATAAAAGATATTCGTGTAAATTTGATTTGTTATTATATTTGGCTTTTAATAACTTATAGAATAGAAACTAAACTTTTTTAATAGTGGGTAGATATGATATAAATATTATGAGCAAAATGCAAGTACCTATAATTATTACAAAAGAAGACTGCCACCGTTGTCATGAGTTAGTTGACTGGCTTAAAGAACATGAGGTCGAATATATAGAGCGTGATATAGACGACGAAGAATTCGTTCATAAGTTGTTACACGATAAAAACTTCACTAAAACTTTCTGTGACGCGGATGGGTGTATTGTGAATACGCCAGTCGTAATTATGGACGGAAAATATTGGTTTAAAGAGCTTTGGGGTATCTCCGGGCTCAGAGAAAAAGAAGCTAAGAAATTATTTGGAGTTAAATAGTTTTTTTTGAATTTTTATTTTTTTATTTTATTTCTTAAATTCTGCTAGTCTTTTTATAACTTTTCTAATTGTTCTTAATCCTTCTTCATCACTTTGAACGCCTTCTTTACCATTATCGTGACTCCATAAAGAAGCGCCCAAATTCGCTCCGAACGCGCCACCTGATACGGAAACCATGTGATTTTGTTGGTAGAAATCTAAAATACTTCTTATTGCAATTTCTTGCCCTCCACTTCTGTCTCCGCCTACCGCAAGAGCTGCTCCAATCTTACCTTTAAAAGCATTTGGATTTTTAGCAACTAACCCACGGCAGCGATCTAGTATAGTTTTTAATTGTCCTGAAAGATTTCCTTGAAATACTGGTGTACCTAAGAGTAAAAATTTTGCTTTTTCTAACTTATTATAAAGGTATTGAATGTCATCTTCATTTATACATCCTTTTTTCTCTCTTATACAATAGTCGCAATGTGTACAATATTTAATTTCTTTTCCTCGAACTGTCCAGAATTCAGTATCAAAACCAAACTTCTCTGAAGCGTAGTTAAGGGCGTATTGAACGGCATAGGCAGTTCCTTGATTTCTTGGGCTTCCACAGATTCCCAGAAGCAATTGCTTATTTTCCACCATAATTATAATATAGCAAAGTTCTTTCTATATTTATTATTATTTGTATTTATTTTAAAAAATGTTTTAAATTCTTCTTTATTACTAATTACGATGGATTCCCCCAAATCGAGTTTAGCAAGAATCAAGATTAAGTTTCCAGACCAAATATGGATTTCAGAAATTTTTAGGAAATTCCATGATGTTCGAATGGAAATTGAATATTTTCTTCCTTATGATTTTGAAAACTCCATTGGAAATTCAATAATTGAAATCTTTCATCATAGCATCGATTTAATCATAGAAGAAATAAAGAACCATAAATCTGTAATTGAATTTAGCGTATTAGAAAAAGAAAAGACGAGAGTTAAATTTAATGTCAAAACTAAAGATCCATTTTTATTATATGCGATAATCAATTGTGGTGTGTTAATTAACTTTCCAGTGAGAGTAAGAGATGGATACGCGTATTGGAGATTGGTTTCAAGTAGGAAAAGTATAGACGATCTTTTAACCCTTTTTGAACAGAAAGGAATCGATCATACACTACTCAGAATTGGAACTTCTCCCTATAATGTTGACGACGATAAGAATAAATTAACATTGGATGAATCAACAATCCTGAATAAAGCTATTTCTTTAGGATTTTTTGAAATTCCGAGAAACATTTCTTTAGAGAAGTTGGCTAATGAGTTAGGGAAATCCAAGTCTGCTTTATCTGTTACCTTGAGAAAAATAATTAAGAAAAAAGTAATGGTTGAAATGTAAATACAGCAAAGTAGGTAGTTTTAATCTAGTTATTATTTTTCCAGTATTGATTTCTTAATAATGCTCTTTAATTTGTTCCGCTAAGAATGCTGCTACTTTAGAAATATTAAAAGGCCAAACGTAGGAAAATTCAATCTTATGATATTTCTTTCTAGCTCGTTCAATAGCTTCAGGTATATCTTTTTCAGAATGTTCTCCTCCGTGAGTCATCATAGGAGTAATAACTATAACTTTATCAGGATCCTGTTTTATTGCTTCATCGAAAGCATCATCCAGAGATGGAGAACAAAATTCGTTAAATCCAACTACAACGCTATGATTCGTCTGTTTTGAAAGAACTTCCGCTAATTCGTTTGAAGCGTAATAATATGGATCATTTTCCTGAGTTCGTAGCCACTTACGCATTTTATTGTCTAATTGTTCGTACTGTTGTTGCATATTTGGAGGTGGTGGTCCTGACATATTTTCTAACCTAGAGTGGAGCATAAAATAGTCGAGGGTTTCTTTTTGAGGAAAATCATTCGGTGGCATTCCATGCATTGCAAGAACTATAACAATCTTCATAATACTATTATTAATTTTTAACTTAAGTTTAAACTTATTAAAATTAAAGTAAGTGAGTATGAATAACTTCAAAAAAAATAATACTTCATAATAAAAGGGGTAAAACTACTTACACAATATAAAAATAAAAGAATAAGATAAAAATTGTGTTATAACCATTCTTCCTTAAAAATTGTGCCTTCAACACTCACTATTATATACTTTATCGGTACTTTTCTACTCGCTCTTTTAGCAGCCTCTTGAACTATTCCAAGCAAACCACCACAACAAGGAATTTGCATCCTCATGACTGTTAGAGTGTTTATTTTTGCTTCATCAAACCAAGATCTAATCTTTTCAATGTAAATTTCTCTTCCTTGGTCGAGTTTAGGACAAGCAATCGCTATAGAATGGTCCTTTAAATATTTATCATGATATTCACCAAGAGCATAAGCAACGCAGTCAGCAGTAAGTATCACATCTGCTCCTTGAAAGTATGGAGCTGCTGGATTTATTAAATGCATTTGAACAGGCCATTGTCTCAATGTGGAGGAGACTTTTCCGGTTTGTTCCGCAGATTCATTAAACAGCATTGTTTCTCCGGAAGCACAACTGCACACATGATTTTCAAGTGTTATTTTAGAGTCTTCTTGAGTGGAATCACAACCGCATTGGTGTGAATGCTCAGCAACGATCTGTACTACTTGCTCTAATTCTGCTTCTTCCTTGCTTTTTAAAGATTCTAATCGTTTTTCAACAGCTTCCTCGTTAAATTCTGCAGCTTCTCTTTCAATTATTTCAAGGGCACCTGTAGGACATCCTTGAATACACGCACCTAAACCATCACAGAAAAGATCGTTGACAACTTTAGCCTTTCCATCGATAATTTCAAGAGCAGCTTCAGCACAATCTACGATACAATTACCGCAACCAGTACAAAGTTCTTCATCAATTTGAATAATTTTTCTTACAACTTTATTTTGATGTTCTATTTCAGTCATATTTAGATTAAATGGGGATGATTATTTATTTTTAATTTCGAACATGTTCTTCTCGGCTTGAATTGTTTTAATTTTCATGGTATAATAAAAACTTTAAAATAAGATAATACAAGTATAGAAACTATGAAAGTTGTAATTATAGGGAATAATGTCGCTGGAACCTTTTCCGCTCAGAACATTAGATTTCTCAATGAGGATGTTAACATAGAAATTTACACTCAAGAAAGTTATCCCTATTACACTAGAGTTAATTTACCAGAGCTAATCTCTGATAAAGTTCAAGTTAAAGATTTAATCGTTTTTAAAGATAATTGGTATAAGGATAAAAAAATTAAATTAAACCTTAACAAAAAAATATCCAAAATTGAACCAGATCAAAAACATCTCTTTATAGAAGGCCAAAATGATCCTGTTACTTATGACAAATTAATATTGGCTTTGGGTAGCGTCCCAAATATCCCCCCCATAAAAAACGCAAGAGAAATGGTAGGAAAAGGAGTATTTACTTTAAGAACTATAGATGATACTTTAGAAATCAAAGAATATATCGAAAAGTCTAAAGCTAAAAAAGCAATAATTATCGGAGGAGGCCTTTTAGGTTTAGAATTAGCTAGCCAAATTAAAAATTCCAGTTTAGAAACTATTATTGTTGAATTTTTTCCACGATTATTACCAAGACAGTTAGACGACGAATGTAGTGCCATGTTAAAGGATGAAATTGAAACTAAAGGAATAAAAGTAGTTTTAAACGCAGCAACCGAAGAAATCCTAGGTAACGGATATGTTTCTGGAATTAGATTAAAAGATGGACAAAAATTTGACGCTGATATTATTTTAATACAAGCGGGAATTAGAGCCACTATCGATCTTGCTCAAAATTCAGGAATAGATACAAATAGAGGCATTATTGTCAATGAATTTTTGGAAACTAGTGAGAAAGGTATCTTTGCTGTAGGAGATTGCGTTGAATATAAGAATCAAACTTGGGGTATAATCCCGGCATGTATGGAACAGTCAAAAATCGTCGCTGCCTCAGTACTAGGCTTAAGTAAGATAGAATACAAAGGAACTACGCCAAAAAGTACTTTAAAAATTGTGGGTTTAGAATTAACCTCGATTGGTATTTTTGATCCCTCTAAAGAAGAGGGTGGCGGTTGGGAGATTCTGAAGAGAGCAGATAAGAAAGATTGCTGTTACCAGAAGTTAGTTTTAAAAGATAACAAGCTAAAAGGAGCCATACTTTTTGGAGACAACAAAGCTATGTCGTTTGTCTACAAAAAAATGGAAAAAGATGTTACAAAGGAAGAACTTCGAGAAATTCTTGAGTTATATCTTTATAAATGCTCTAATTGTGGTGCTGAGTATGATGAAACAAAAATGGAACTTCTTTTCAAAGATTTACC
>JAUWDN010000006.1 GCA_030608765.1 Promethearchaeota archaeon | reverse complement strand
TGCTTACCTTTTCGTTTTTCAGAAATCGGACAATACCACCAACATTGTTTTGGATTCTGACAGATTCCATTAAGAAATAACACTGCTTTAGTACCCTTTAAACATTGTTGACATCCTTTAGGAATTCCTTCTTTTTTTACGTAAAATGTACATGCTCTAGATTCTAAAATCTCTGGATTTCTCATCTTTGTAACAGCTTTTTTCTCACAATCGATTTTTTATTTGCTAATCTTTTTAACACATCTTCGGTAGTTTCGTTCATTTCAATTGATCTCTTTAAAAATACGCCTGTTTTTCCAAATCTTTCTCTCTTTAAAAGAACTCTTCTTCTTTCATTAATTAAATCAATACTAACATTCAACTGCTTTGCAGCTAAATGTTCATTTCCAATAATCGAATATTCTTCATGCCCATCAGAAATAGGTTGAATTAAAACTAACCTTTTATCGATTCCCGGCACTCTAATACTATTTTTTATTTGGTTTAGATTAATTTTTCCTCCAAAATCGTAAAATTCTCTTGATTTTCTATCGAACTTAGATATTGGAATTGTTATGCTCTCTAACTCGTTTAAATAAATGTAGAGTTTCAAAGTGTCAGCGGGAGTTGCCATAATAATTTCTCTGAAGTAATTAATAAAACCGTTCTTTTCGAGTATTATTTCTATTTGATACGAAGCAATTGATTGTAGTAAAACAATGTCTATATCACTATCATTATGAACATCGCCTCGAGCAATACTACCATATATAAATGGGTTCAATCCCTCTTTATCGAACATTTCCAGGAGTAGTTTAGATCGTTCTCTTTTTTGATGAAAAAGTTTCAAGTGATTTTCGGAGTATGTAATGGTATTAAAATGATCTCTTAGAATTTTATTTTCTTTCATTAGAAATTAATCGCTTTTATCTTATTTACTATTTCTCTATATATCTAATTATTACGCTTAAAAGTAATGTCTCGTAATACTTGAATGTACTTTTAGCTTTTTGAATAATAGTATGTTTGCTGTTTTTAAATGTTTCATTACTCAGTAGTATCTTCTTTACATTCTTGTTTTTAAAAAATGGATTTAATTTCTCACTAAATATCGTAATTATTTTAGAAAATTTGTTTGAATCGTTTAGTAAAGTTAAATAAGTCTCCAGATTGTAGGATTTTAAGCAGGGATTAATTAAAATTATGTTCTTACAATGATAGTCTTTCAAAAGAAGATTCAAAGGCATAACTTCTTTCGAAAAATCAATAATATTATAATTTTGACTCACCAAATGAGTGTCTTGATTGTAAAACATTATAATAACAGAAAGAGTTTGTTGCAACTCTTTTTCGATATCAGATGTCATTAGTTCCGTTCCGTTTTTAGTTAATGTTTTTAACCGAACATTTAGCACATTATATCCAAATGTACAGAATGCTTCTGTAAGTGCTTTCAACAACATTAGTTTTCGGTTCCTTCTTATTATGATTATTGTTGGTTTTGTTAAATCTTCTTGCTTAAAAACGCTAGATTTAGTCAAAGTGCACTTTTTTATAGATATGGACAAAAACTGATTGTTAATATCCAGAAGGTTCTCAACTCTCCTAATCGTTGAAGGATTTGAAAAAAAAAAATCTCCATCTATATACCTCTTTAAGTACCTTTACACCGATTAGAAGCAAGATTAACAATACAATTATGATAATATCAACTTTAATCCAATCTACTTGAAAGATGTCAAATGTCATAATATTTACAGCGCAGTGTTTATATTAATCTATAACTTCGTTAATCCAATCCAAATATTTTTCTGATCCTTTTTCGATTTTGAAAGCAACACACTCGGGGTTTGAATAACTATGAATTTCTCCGACTTTTTGAATTAGCAAATCGCAATTTTTTTCTGTGGTCTTAATAATTAATAATAATTCGTTTTCTCTTTCTATATTTCCTTTCCATCTATAGATTGAGAATACATTTTGTATTATGTTTACACACGCTGCCAACCTGCTCTCAACTAAAATATTAGCTATTTTTTTACCCTCATCAATATTTGGAACCGTAACTAAAAATATATAATAATCCATTTAATTCCCTTAGTAGTAATCTATAATAATTAATAATGCAATTTTAAATTTCAATTTATTTAAGAACTCAACCAAACTAGATGAAACTCTTTTTTTTTTGATTTTAAAACCGGTTTTACAAAAAATGAAGATATAAATTATTAAAATTTATATAAATATTAAATAATAATTTCATTATGCTTTGAGGAGTTGATTGTAATCCTTCACAATGTTTACTTAATTTCAAATTTTACGGGCATTTGTTTAATCCATCGGAAGTATGGGACTATAGAATTTAACCAAGATTTAGTATCTGGTTTTTTAACAGCATTAAAAGATTTTTCAGTGGAGTTCTCGAAAGGATCGGGTGAATTGAAAATCATAGATATGCAAATATTTTATCTCCTTCTTGTTTTTAAGGAAGGAATCCTGTGCACAGCAGCAGCTGATAAAAATGATGATGCTAAAATCACCCATAAAGTTCTTAGTGGGATTATCGATAAATTCCTGGAAAGGTATGGAAACATAATGGAGAACTGGTCAGGAGATGTGAGGATGTTCAGAGGATTTGAAAATGTTATGGATGTTATGTTAAAGGACGGTCATGTGGCAGAAGTTCCAATCAAAATTCCTATACTGAAGATATTTGAGAAGGATTATCTCAAGTCTCAGAAAGTAATTGAGAAGAAAGGTTTGGTTCTTTCTGAGGAGGATTTACGGAGCGTTCGGGATCAGAAACCGGAGTGGACTTCGAAGCGTCTTCCCACTCAGGTGATTATCCAAGGTTTTTTGAATAAAGATCAGTATAAGATTGCGCATTTGGCCGACGGTTTTCACACAATAGGCGATATCGCTGAGGAGGCTGGTGTACCAAAGGCGGAGATCGCTATTATCATAGACGATTTGGACGATTTAGGCCTTTTAAAGTTTATCGGTCTTAAATAAACACCTTTTTACATTTTTTAGTTTGTTTTTAATGATTTAGAACGAAATTTACTTTTTTCTCAATTTAATAATTAAAATCGTGCTAAGACGATTAATCATAAGATTTATGAAAATGATATCACTATTGCAGATAGTATGAATGTGAAAAAAATTGATGATAACATCTATGAAATTCCGATGAAAGCATTGATGGCTCGTGTGGATGGAAAAATCGAGAAATTTCAGATGATAGTGCCGGTCCGTATTTATGCTAACGAATACATCTTGGAAAAGATTAAAAACGACAGAACTCTTGATCAAATTAGTAATGTTGCATGTCTTCCAGGTATAAAGAAGCACGCTATTGCGCTCTCTGATGCCCATCAAGGCTATGGTTTTTGTATAGGAGGGGTTGCTGGAACAGACGCTGCAACAGGCATGATTTCGCCTGGAGGCGTAGGTTATGATATTAATTGCGGAGTAAGATTATTAAGAACTAATCTTCATCTTAAAGATGTATCGAAGTCGATTCCTAGTTTATTAAACACGATTTTTAAAAATATCCCGTCAGGTTTAGGAAGTAAGGGAAAATTAAACATAAATTATTCGGAATTAGACGAAGTCTTGGATAACGGATTAAATTGGGCGTTAGATAACGGTTATGCAATAAAAGAAGATATTGAACATTGTGAAGAGAACGGGTTTTTGAAAAACGCCGATTCGTCATTGGTTTCCCAAAAAGCTAAGCAAAGAGGGATAAAGCAACTTGGTTCATTGGGAAGTGGTAATCATTTTCTTGAAATTCAGAAGGTAGAAACAATTTATAACGAGACTATAGCTAAAAAGTTAGGAATTTTTGATAAAAATCAAATAACAGTCATGGTTCATACTGGTTCGCGAGCTCTTGGCCATCAAGTATGCACTGATTCTTTGCGAAATGTCGAACAAGCAATGAAGAAATACAATATTAAAGTTCCAGATCGCGAATTAGCGTGTGTACCAGCGGATACTCCAGAAGCGGTAACATATTTGCAGAGCATGGCATGTGCAGCAAATTTTGGTTTTAATAATCGCCAATTAATTACGCATTGGCTAAGAGAATCTTTCCAAGAGCAGTTTAAAAGGAGTTTCGACGATTTGGATTTTAAATTGATTTATGGTGTTTGTCATAATATCTTAAAGATCGAAGAACATGAAGTTGACGGGAAAAAAATGAAGCTTAATGTTCATAGAAAGGGAGCCACAAGAGCATTTCCCCCTGGACACTCTGATATTCCTCAAGATTACAAGTCAATTGGACAACCTGCTTTAATTCCTGGCACTATGGGATCAGCTTCCTACTTATGCGTTGGAAGACCAAAAGCGATGGAACTTTCTTTTGGATCAACTGCTCATGGATCTGGTAGAGTAATGTCTAGGTCTAAAGCAACAAAAAAATATTGGGGTTCGAAAATTAAAGAAGATTTAAAAGCTAGAGGAATAATCGTAAAAGCAGCTTCTCCTAAAATAATTGCTGAGGAGGCTCCTGGAGCTTACAAAGATATAGATCAAGTAGTACAAGTAAGCCACGATCTTGGAATCGTGGAAAAAATTGTAAGATTAGTTCCAATAGGAGTTGTAAAGGGTTAAATCTTTTACTTTCCTATATGAATAGAGTAAAATATTGAATGATATCATTATTCAAAAATTATTTTAAAGTTAAATATCAAAAACTATATCTATTATTGTGCTTTCGTGTTTTTCTTCTATATTTAGAAAGGAATAAGTTATTGCCTTAACTTCAATTCCTATTTCGTGTTTATTCAAATCGAATTTTTCGCCTTTTAGAGTAGCTTGGAGCTTATAATTATCGTTTAATTTTTCTATTTTACTTACATAGATTTGACTAAAAACAAGCTCATCTACATCAAAAATATACAAAAATTCAGAGAGAAAATCAAATAATAGAGCTTCTTTATCCTCAGCTTTAATTGTTATTTTTCTTTCGACTTTAGTGGTTATTTTTTTTAAATCTGGCGTTATAGTTGCCATTAAACTATAAGCAGTTTGCGAAAAGGCCTCTTCTAATGATGACCCCCAACTTCTTACCTGAACGTCTGCAGTATGATCTCTAAACTCAAATCCGGCTTTTTTCATGTGAATTTTAATTATTTTCAATTTAAATTTACTATAAATAGTCTCGTTTAAAATTAAACTTTTTGTTGTTTGATTTAATTTTCCTAGGAGTTTAAAATAATAAGTCTGAAATTGTAATTATATGTTGAGTACAATTCATAACTCATTTATCGATAATTTGCTTTTTTATCAAAAATTAACTGTAAAAAAAAAATTCTCTAATAAAGAACTATTGCTCTTTCACTTTTTTTACGATTCTACTAAAATTTTCCCGAGAAATGTTATTATTGTTAAAGATATCGTCTTTTTCTTTCTTGATAATGACAAATATTTTGAAGCGAAATTAAAATTGTCATATCTTAGAAAAAGATTTCAAAACAGGAGAATCGTACTTGTTCGGGAGGAAGAAGTTTTAGCTAATTTAGTTTTTGGTTTTTTCCCTGATCCTTATATTCATAGCATAAGAATAGATAGAAATTCTCATACTGGGCAAATTATAATTGTTGTTGGATTTCTCTCTTACGAAGAACGAGGAATTGCAGTAGGTTGTAATGGCGATTATATAAAAGCTATCAATAGCATCTTCGAAAGTTACGTTAAATTCGCAGATTACCAAGGATTTCAAGTTAAAATTAAGTGTGAAGTTGTAAGTTTATGAAAAATACTACCAAGGAACTTCTTTCAATTTAACTAGATAGGCAATTGTGTTAGCAATAAGACTAACAGATGGAGTTAGAATTAGAAGAAAAATTATAATATTAATATCAGGGATCAAGTATAACCCCGGAAAAAATATAGCGGGAATTATGGCAAAAATAATAGCACCTACAGCAAAATCTAATTGATCTACAACCCAAAATGGTGCTCCACTTTTAATGTCAAATCTTCTTTTAAGAAAGGATCCTGCTAAATCTCCAAATGCGGCACCGTATGAGCAAAATACGATTCTAAACACTATCATCAAGATTCCAATCGGAAAGGGACCGCCTATAAAATAATATTGATAGTCAAAAATCTCAGAGTATAATTTATACAGTTCAAGCGAAGCCCCCTGTATTGGAATCTCTTGTATAGCTGGCCACAAAAATAAAAATAACAAAAATAACGCGCAACTTAAGGGAAGACCAATGTATAATGGCCCTTTGACAAGTCCTGAAATAGTTTTGTGATCTCCTAATACTCTTCGCCCATCACGCCAAAGTTTCCCCCCATCTAAGGGTTTACCGCCGCCGACAATAACCATTCCAGCGTTTGAAAAATACGCGGGAACGATAAAAAGCACGCTAAAAATAAGTGTTGCCAACCAATCAGCCCATGTAAATATGATAGAAATTACCAGAAAATTAAAAAAGAGCAAACTAATGAAAAATATTGTCAAATATATCGCAATTTTTACGTTTTTTCTATTAATATCTCCCTTATTATTACGCGTTGACATAATAGTCCCTATAATTATAAAGATTAGATTGGTTAGTTTTTGATTGAAATTAAATTTTGGTAAATATAATAAATTCTACTAAACCCTTAATAATATTGCTTCCTAAATAATTATCTTTTAAAGTTCCGACAATAATATTATATATTATCGATCTAATCGTTGTAAATCGGATAAAATGAGAACAACATATTAAACCTTTAATGTGTTATCATTAATTTTTCGATTAATAATAAAGTTTAAATATCGTGGAATCGAAATATTATACTAGCTAACATTTCGAGTGGAAATAATACACATAGTGGGGTTATATGTTGACGAATCAAAATGAGAAAGGCATGTTTTCTTTTAATATCGATAAATTTTATCAAAACTACTTAAAAGGTCCAAAACTTTTTAAAAAAAGAGAAGCTCTAGAACCGTCATTTATTCCTGACGAATTACCCCACAGAAACTCCGAGATAGAGAAAATTGCAGGTATAACTGCATGCGCATTAGAAGGAGACGTACCAGCTAACTTTTTATGCTACGGGATGACAGGCACAGGTAAAACTGCAACTGTCCGTTACATTTCGCAAAAGTTAGCTCAACATTGCACTAGCAATCCACCTTGGTGGGTATATATCAATTGCACAGTAGTATCGACCCCCTACCGAATTTTGGCTCACATTTATAACACAATTGTGGGAAAAGAGAAGATACCCGCAACGGGGTTGCCGAAAGACATTATCCTAAAAAAATTGCTTGGATTGTTGGATCAATTAATCAAAAATAGCGTTTGCTTTCTTGTGTTAGATGAGATCGATATATTAATAGAGAAAAAAGGAGGTAATGAAATACTTTACAATTTAACGAGACTCAATGAAAATTTAGACTTATGTAGAACTAGTGTTATTGGAATATCTAATAAGTTGAAATTTATGGAATACTTAGATGCGCGTGTTACTTCTAATTTAGAAGAAGAAGAACCTATCGTTTTTCATCCTTATAATGCAAATCAATTGGCAGATATTCTCAAACAAAGAGCGGAAATTGCATTTAATGTTGGCGTTATTGACGACGGCGTATTAAAGTTGTGTGCAGGTCTCGCCGCAAAGGAACACGGTGATGCAAGAAAAGCCCTTCAATTATTAAGAAAAGCAGGAGAGCTTGCTGAAAGAAATCAAAATAAAAAGATATTGGAAAGCCATGTTGAAAAAGCTCAAAAGGATATAGACAAGGATCACATTGTTGAATATCTCTTCTCAATGCCCCTTCAAACCCAATTAACTTTAACAGCAATTTACCTATTGTCTAAATTTACAAAGGAACACATAATCACTTCTGGAGACATTTACGAAGTTCACTCTGAACTTTCAAATAAAATTCCTGGCTTGAAGCAATTAACACATAGAAGGATTAGTGATTATATTAACGAATTAGCGTTATCAGGTTTAATTATTGCAAATACTAGATCATTGGGACATTACGGGCGCACTAAAATTATAAAACTTGATATAGAACAAAAGTTAGTAGAACGAGTATTATCTCAAATTAAGAAAATCCAAGATCATAAATTGTTAGATTATAAGCCAGTAATACTCCAAACCGATAAAGTAAAGATAAAGAATATTGTTTTTAGAAAGCTAATTTAGATAACAAAATCCCACTTATTAATATCTTTAGTAATATTTTCGAGAAATAAGGTTGCTTCTTTTTCATCATTTTCTTTTAGTAGCAGAAATAATTTAGCTAAGTGTTTGCAAAATTTTTTATTTGGGGCTCTTTTGGTTTGAAAATCGTGACAGTCATGTTTTAAGACCTTCTCATTAGTGGATATTTCAATAGTATAAGGGATTTTTTGAGAACCTTTAACTTCGGCTTTAATAATTTTATTGTGAGGATCGAATGTATTGATGGTGATCGCACTATCTGATACTAGTACAGCTCTATTTATAGTTCCTTTATCTAAAAACGCTTTTAATAAAATATTAAACTTATTTGAGCCATTTTTTTTAAAATTATCAGTGAAGTGGGTTATGTTCATAGACTTATTGATATTTTCTAAAATTTCTACTCTTCTTTTTTTATGCCAATTATTTAATTCAAGAGCTAAAGCATCTGATAAGTTAAGCTTGTTACCAGTACCTACTATTAAATAACCTTGGTGAATTGCCTTATCAATGAATTCTTTTGCTTCTTCAGGAGAGAATAATAATAATTCAAAAGATATTTTGTATACCAAGTCATTTAAAGATATATATGGAACCTCAATAATTTTCCAGATATATAAAGTCATCTCAGAATAGTTGTTTCGTGGGATTGCAAAATTTATTTAAATACACCTATTATTTTATTATTAGAAAAATTTAATTGATTTTCTTAAAGTCTAATGGAAAATAATTTAACGAATCTAGTTCTATTATTGGAACTATACCTGGAGTAGGTGTTATTCCAAAACTTCTCATAAAATCAGTTTGAGCCTGAAAACATCCAGAATTAACAAGAGTCACATTCCTATATTTTCCAATACCATTAATATGCATATGTCCCGTATGAAAGATATCTGGGATCTTATCTAATACAAGTAAATCGTTTTTAAGAGGTGCAATTTGTGTTTTTTCCCCAAATATAGGAGCAAGATGCCTACAAATAAGAAATTCTTTCATCGTTTCAATAGGTTTGTTAATATCTAAATCATGAATTAACCTATTGATGTCATGCATACTCTCTCCATGATATACCAGAGTATTAACATTATGAGTTTTTATAAAAGAAGGATTACCCAAACATTTAACTCCTAAATTAATTAAATCTTCACAGTATTTTTTTGGTACAGCGGGTCGAGGTATGGCGTTTCTGACAGGTTCGTGGTTTCCCGACACATAAAATACTTTTATATAATCTGGAATGTCTGCTAAAAATTCTGAAGCTTTTTTGAACTGCTTGAATATATCAGTGATAATTAAATCTTCTTGTTGTTTAGGGTAAATTCCTATCCCATCAATTAAATCACCGTTAATGACGAGATATTTTATTCTTCCAGCATTTTCCCTTAAAACCTTATTATTACTTTTCCCGTTTAAAAATTTTAGAAATTTAGTAAATAATTCTTCTTCAAATTCTTTACTCCCAATATGAGTGTCAGAAATTAATGCAATAGACAAGGGATCGGGCGATACATTTGGTGAAAAATCAGTTGGAATATCGATTTTAGAAATATAATTAGCAAAAATTATTCCTTTTCTACTTTTTTCGCCAGGGTTATATAATCCTTTGACAAATAACATTTGATCGTTAAATGTTCTTTCAATAATGTTGACATTTTCTATATTGTCAGAATTATTTTGAACCAAAACGCTAATTTTTCCGGTTAAATCTTCTAAAGTTAGTAAATAATTCCCTTTTTTTGTTTGATGTATATTTTCTACTAAACCTACTGTAGAGATTTCAACGCTATTTGATAACCTATAGATATTATTAATATTGGTTGCGGAAATTGCTTCGGGTCTTTTTCTAATGAGATTTCTTAGCTTGTTAAATTTATCAAGTGTTAATTCGTAAAAATCTTCATAACTACCATTAGTATATAAATTACCAGTGGGGTCATTTACAATCTCGAACTGAAAATCATGATCCTTAGCTATAGGTTTAAAACTAAAAGCAGATTTTGTAGATTCATAAATTTTAGCTTTTTTCTTTGTCAGTGTTGCTTTTTTAATTGAGGGTAAATTAGGAATAACTTGGTTCTGTTCTTCAAACTTTGGAGGTTCAACAAGCATTTCAGAGTTAATTGAATCAAACTCGTTGGGGATAACTTCTGTAATTGATTCATTTATAACATTAGTTATTTTAGGTTTAGAGTTAAGTTCTTCTTTCGGCGGGATAGAAATGGATTTAGATAATACTCGTTTTAGAGTCTTTTGCAATTCTTCGTTTGATATTTCATGAACAATGGTTTCTGTTAAATGGCTTTTAAATGAGGGAATAAAGCTTGTTTCTTTGATAAGTATGTTTAAATTCTTCATTGGATTATCAAGGTTTAGCACACCCTCTAACAATTTAGGACTAATGTTTATACCAGAATTAACCAATTTCCTGAGAATAGCCTGTTTTTGTTCAGATATTTCAGACTTCAAGTGATTTTCTTCCAAATTAGAATTATTATATTTATGAAATGATAAAGTTAAAATGTTTATTATTAAAGAAAAAACAAATTTTTTTAAGTATTAGGAGTGTGTATCAATTCTCATACTTTCATTATAAACTGTAAATCTCTTCAAATTCTTATAATATTATTCCACTAACCTATTAATAAAATATTTTATTTTAAAAGTCAGAATTTAAAATTATATGCCTAATTTTCTGCAATAAGATTATATTAGTTATTTTAGAGAGCGTTATATTATGGTAGAAATGAGTAAAGAAACAGGAGAATATTTTTCTCTCTTGCAAAGAGATGTTGATGAGTGTTACGAAGTAGCAGAAAATGCTCGTCAAAAAGGATTAGACCCTGAACTCTTCGTAGAATCTCCTCAAGCTAAAGATTTGGCAGGAAGAGTTGAAAAACTTGTAGGTCCTCAAGGAGTAGCAAAATTAATAAGGAATCTAAAAAGTTCGGGAAAATCAGAAGATGAGATAGTATTTCAAGTAGTTTCTGACATTCTTGGACAGAAAATAGGGGATATTAATTCACTTGATGAGAGAGTTGAGAGAGCAATACGTGTGGGGCTTGCTATAAAAACTATGGGCGTTGTTAGCGCTCCACTTGAAGGGATATCCAAGATTTTAATACGCGAAGACCAAAATCACAATAAATATTTATCACTGTATTTTGCGGGTCCTATTAGAGCAGCAGGAGGAACAACGGCCGCTCTGTGTGTTTTAATCGCGGATTATGTGAGGAAAAAGTCAAATATACCAAAATATGAAGCAACTGAAGGTGAAATTGGTAGGTATGTCGAAGAAGTTAAGCTTTACGACAGAAGAGTCCATTTACAATACCCGTCCTCAAATGATGAAATACGATTTGCTGTGGAGCATTTACCTGTGGAGATAAACGGGGATCCCACTGAAGACGAAGAAGTTTCTGCCTTTAGGAAACTTCCAAGAATCGAAACAAATAAGATAAGAGGTGGTGCTTGTTTAGTCTTAAACGATGGTATCTTACTCAAAGCTCCAAAACTTCTAAAAATTGCAGAAAACATGAACTTGGAAGGTTGGGATTGGTTAGGAAAACTAAAAAAAATCGCGCAGAAAGATGAAAAGAAGGTTAATTTAGATGCCAAGGAAAAAAACAGTAAGTTTGTTATTCCACCTAATTCGAAATATGTTTCTGATATTATCGCCGGTAGATCTGTATTTAGTCATCCTTCTGAAATTGGCGGACATAGAATTCGGTATGGAAGATCCAGAAACACAGGATTAGCTGCGGCCGGTATTCATCCTGCAACAATGGCGATATTGGATGATTTTATTGCAATTGGAACGCAATTAAGAATTGAAAGACCTGGGAAAAGTGCTAGCATATGTCCAGTTAGCTCAATAGAAACTCCTATTGTAAAGTTGAAAAATGGAACAGTAATGAGAATTTCTAACAGAAAAATGGCAAAAGAATGCTTTCAAGACATAGATAAGATTTTATTTTTAGGCGATATACTTTTTGGGTTTGGTGAATTTTCTGAAAACAACCACAAATTGGTTCCTTCGGGTTATGTTGAAGAATGGTGGGCTTTAGAATTAGAGGAAGCGATAAAAAATCAACAGAACTCTAATGCGGAGTTGATTAAGTATGTAGAAGATCCCTTTAATAACATTCCTTCTGCTAAAGAAGCTATAGATATTGCGAAAAAATACAAAATACCCCTCCATCCAAAATATACTGATTTTTGGGGTAATATATCCGTGGTAGAATTGTCAATTCTAAGGAAAGCTTTAATTTCAGGATATACCAATAGTAACAACAGAATCGATTTAGAAAATAAGAAAGAATTGAAGGATATTTTAGAAAAAGCGTTTGTCCCTCACATGATTAATGAAAGTAAGATATTATTAAATGATACGACGTGTGAAGTTTTTACAACAATTTTTGATTTGAAAAATAGAAAAAATATTAATGCAACTAAAGATGAGGACATTTTTTCTTGTTTTTCAATGTTTTCCCCTATAGAAATTAAAAATAAGGCTCCTTTATTCATGGGTACTCGAATGGGGCGCCCAGAGAAATCCGAAAGGAAAAGTATGAAAGGAATTCAGAGTTTATTTCCTCTAAG
Organism: Promethearchaeota archaeon; assembly: GCA_030608765.1. The sequence continues at coordinate 2,801 of JAUWDN010000006.1, read as the reverse complement.
TGACAAGGTAGGGAACACAAGATTAGTAAATAAAGCTGTAGAGCTTGGAAAGGTTAAGATTGACATTTGTAGAAAGAAATGCCCTAAATGTGATACAGTCACACCTTTTAACCTATGTCCTAAATGTGGAACGCATACGGAATTTCAGAAAATATGTCTTAAATGCAACAAGGAGTATCCTAAAGATGAAGAAAAATGCCATCAATGCGGAGGGTTACTGAAATTTTCTAAAGAAGCTTCCTTTAATATAAAAAATTATGCTAAATCTATAACGAGTTCGCTAAATATATCTTTACCAAGTAAATTTAAAGGGATTCTTGGATTAACCAATAAATTTAAGGTCCCAGAACCACTAGTTAAGGGAATACTCAGAGCTAAAAATGATTTGATGGTTTATAAAACTGCTGAGATCCGTTACGATGCTACTGATATCCCATTAACTCATTTCAAATCAAAAGAAATCAAGACACCAGTAAATAGATTAATAGAACTAGGATATAAAAAAGATTATAAAAATAATGATTTAACCAATCCTGATCAAATATTAGAACTTCAAGTGCAAGATGTCATATTATCTGATGATTGTGCTGACTATTTCGTGAGGGTTGCTAACTTTATAGACGATGAACTAGAATTCTTTTATAAAATGGATAGATTTTATCAAATTACACATAGAGAAGATTTAATAGGACATTTGGTAGTAGGTCTTGCACCTCATACAAGTGCCGGAATTGTAGGACGGATTATTGGTTTTAGCCCAGTCCGATCTATATACGCGCACCCATTTTGGCATGCTGCGAAGAGGCGCAACTGCGATGGAGATGAAGATGGGATTATGCTTCTTTTAGATCCGCTTTTAAATTTCTCTAGATATTATTTACCAAATAAAATAGGAGGCAGAATGGACGCTACTCTCGTTATATCTTCAGTGTTAGATCCTAATGAAATAGACAGCGAAGCTCATAATTTAGACACTCTTTTTAAATATCCTTTAGAGTTTTATAAGGCAACTCAGAAATATATTATGCCGGTAGAAATAGAAGAAAAAATGGATTTAGTAATAAACCGATTAGGGACACCTGATCAATATGAAAATCTTGGTTTTAATATCCCCACCAAAGATATTAACGAAGGTCCCATAACTACAGCATATAAAACTTATACGACAATGGATGAAAAAATCAACGCTCAAATGCATCTTGCGAAGATTATTAAAGCTGTCAATGAGAAAAAGGTTGCTGAAAAGATTTTAATTACTCATTTCAACCCGGACATTTTAGGAAATTTAAGAAAATTTGCTGTGCAGAATTTTCGATGTGTAAAATGTAATGTAAAGTTTTCCCGTCCACCGCTTTCAAATGCGGGAAAGTGTCCAAAATGTGGTAATAAAGTAATTTTAACGGTTAATCGAGGGGGTATCGGAAAATATATCCCTAGAGCCTTAAAACTATGTAAAGAGTTTAACTTAGACGATTATACCCTCCAAAAAATGGAATTAGTAGAAGAATATGTTGAAAGTCTTACTAATAATCCAAAAATAAAGCAACAGAAGTTATCTAATTTCTTTTGAAGGAAAATTCAATGAATCAATAGATCTTATTGTATTATAACAAATTTCCAAACAACCATTCAAATTAATAGGATCGCATTTATCAGGAGTGTCTTTAGAGGAATGGATGAATTTAGAATCCTTTTCGGAATGAAAGTGGGCTACTTGAAATGAGGATTTGGTTTTTTTAGCAAAAGACCGGAATGATTTGTGATCTGCTTTAGATCCGAAGATTTTATCAGATACAGTTATTGGAATATTCAATTCAGCTGCCGATTCTTCAATTTTTTTATTTAAGTCAAACAACGCTTTCCGATGTCTTAAATGCAACGAGTGTTTGGTTTCTAGTCCTATGTATGACCCAACCATATCTATATTTATGTTGAATGAACGATTTAAATCATATTTTTTACTTAAATAATCACGATGTGTTTTACAAAATCCTTTGGATCCTTTTAAACCCCATTCTTCAGCACCACTCCATAAAAAAATTACATCGTAATTTTCAAGGGGATTTACTTTGATTAATTTTGCTAGTTCAATTAAAATGGCGACTCCACTAGCATTGTCAATAGATCCCTTAGAGTGGTTATTGTCGTGTACAAGTAAAAAGATAATTGTAGTCATTGCAAATTCAATTAACGTAAATATAAGTATCAACGGTGTAATTACTACCGGTCCTTCTGTGAAAAAAAAGAAATATGCTATAAATATAGCGAACATAATGTAGGGGATAATAATAATTCTAAATAAAAATAAAAAAACCTTTTGTACTCCAGGCGGAAGGTTTGCGGAAAATGTGTCATAATGAGCGGATAGTATTACAACTGAGCGTTTCTCCTGTTTATTAATGGCTTTAATATTTGCAACTACATTCTTTGATTCTATCTTTCTTACCAAAGAGAAATTGCGAGCAGGTGGAAGAAGGTACTTGATAGAGAAATAAGCTAACAACAGTAATAATAAACGAAAAACAATCAGGTACGTGAATAAAATTACATAAACTAACCTCATAAATATCCTTTTAGCTCCAGTAAAGGCAAAATATTCAATGTTACAATTGATATTCTCCTCATTCATTTCATTTTTGATATACAGAGCTGCTTTAGTTTCGCCTGTGGATGAAAACGAACGATTAAATGCTAAAGCCTTAACGTGATTTATTACTGAATCTAGATGATTTAGGTTTAAGCTTAAAATAGTGTTCATAAATTTCTCAAATACATGTCAACTTTTTAATATATGTTTTATA
>JAUWDN010000294.1 GCA_030608765.1 Promethearchaeota archaeon | reverse complement strand
CATTATTACAGAATGAGCTTCGTCCCCTATATAGTCTGCAGCAGTTTCTTCAGCCATTTTACGCGCTTCTGCGAGCAATTGTCGGATTCTAAGTTCAAGGGTTTCTCGCATTGAACGTCCAGGAGCTCTATTCAGGACAGTAGTATCGTTTTCATAAAAAGCTTTTATTAATTTATCTGCTTCATCATCAGCATCTTTTAAAATTTTCTGTATTACCTCATAAGCTTCCCCATGAACATAAACTTCATCTAAACCCATTGTCATTCCATTTTGTCGAATAACGTACAATAACATTTTTGTTGAACTATCTAAAAATTGTCTTCCAAGCGCGTTGCCATGATCTTTTATTATTCGTTGTAAAATACTATTAGATTGCATTGCTCCAAATGAGTTTTCGTCGATTGTTCCAGTTATTAGTATGCCATTTTTAATAACAACATAAGCGTCGTCATCACACCCTTCTTCTTTACAAACATCACATTTCCTACAAAACTTAGATTTTACTTTGATATTCAGATCATTTGGAAAAAGAGTGCTAAAAATTTGTTTTCCTGAATAATACGGTTCAGGATCGGTTTTCACGGGAACAATGTCATCCAAACTAAAATCGGGTTTAGAAGTAAAAACATCCCCTAAATATAATAACTTAAGAGCGTCTTTTCTACTATATAATGAATTTAAACTTGTAAATTGAAAAACAGAAGAAATAAAATCTTGAATTCCTCCCAGAATTGGCCCTCCAAATCTTGGAGATAAAATATGGTTTTGAACTTTGAGAAGTAATTCGGCCTCTGTTCGAGCTTCTTCGCTCTGTGGGACATGCAAGTTCATTTCGTCTCCATCAAAATCTGCGTTATAAGGAGGGCAAACCGTTAAGTTCAATCTAAAGGTTCTACCATCCATTATTTTTACCTCGTGGGCCATAATTGACATTCTATGAAGTGACGGTTGCCGATTAAACAAAACTAAATCACCGTCAGCTAAATGTCTTTCAACTGTATATCCAGGAGCAAGCATTTCAGAAATTATTTTGCGATTCTTAACGTAACGTAAGTCTATTCTTCTACGATCGCTTCTAATAATGTAATTAGCTCCGGGATGATTAAACGGTCCGTTTAATACCAGCTGTTTCATCTCTTCAATATTCCAATCGTTAATATTTGTAGGAATGGTGAGAATTTTAGCGATTTCAATTGGTACACCAACATCATTAATACTAATAAAGGGATTTGGTGAGATTACCGAGCGCGCCGAAAAGTCGACCCTTTTCCCGCTTAAATTACTTCTAAACCGCCCTTCTTTTCCTTTTAATCTTTGCGTAAGCGTCCGCAAGGCTCTTCCAGAACGATGTCTTGCTGGAGGAATTCCTGACACTTGGTTATCAAAATAAGTAGTTATATGATATTGAAGTAATTCCCATAAATCTTCAACAATTAAGTGAGGAGCGCCAGCGTCGATATTTTCTCTTAATCTTTGATTAATACGGATAACATCAACTAATTTATGAGTTAAATCGTCTTCGGATCTAATTCCACTATCTAATGTAATAGAAGGCCTCGCACATACAGGAGGAATGGGTAATACTGTAAAAATAACCCACTCAAGTCTTGCATTTTCTGGAGATACTCCTAGAATTCTTAGATCATTATCAGTCATTTTTGTAAGACGTTCTAAAATTTCAATAGGAGTAATTCTCCTAGAACCTTTTGCTTCCTCTTCTTCATAAAAAGTAGTGGGTTTTTCGATAACAATTTTTTTCTTTTTAGCACCACAATAAGGGCAAACCTTACTCTTTCTTGCAAGTTTAAACACATTTTTGGTCGCTTCCTCATCTCCCTCGAAGAATATCCTTCTATGTTTTATTTGTTCCTGCCTAAATATTTCCATTTCTTCATCTGTCAGCATCAGCCTTGAGCATTCAGGGCAAATGCTTCTTAGAACTTTTAAGACTTTCTTCGCAAATCCTACGTGAATTACGGGTCTTGCTAATTCTATGTGCCCGAAATGGCCCATACAATTACTAACAAGATTTCCACACGTCTGACATCTCTGACCGGGCTCAATAGTTCCTAATCGCTGATCCATTAACCCACTTGGAATCGGTAGCCCATCTTCGTCATAAGTATCTGCTGTAATTATTCTTGCAGCAGACATCTTTCTTATCTCATCGGGACTAAGCAACCCGAATTTGATTTTTTCAATTAATTTAGTACGACTAAATGAATAACTCATAAACCCAAAACAACCTCAAGAATTAAGCTAATAGAATAAAAAGTTAAAGAATAAGTTAACAAGTTCTGCACTATAAAGAAAATAAGCAAGCAAATATTAAAAATTTTTCGGATTAGGCATTTTTTTATCCTTTCTTTTATTACTTTATCTCAAATAGTTTAATTTATCGATGTATTTAATCATTTAATGATGAAGATAAAGAATTTGTTTAAAAGCAAATTAATGCTTTTTTGTATTCAAATCTTAAGTTTAATTGTTTTTATTAGTATTACTAAATATGAGCTTCAAATTGAATTTGACCCGAGTGCAAGTGAACAGCAATTTATAATTCAATTTTTAGCAAACATTATTTTATATAACAATAGCTTTGGTTTTGTATATATCTACCTCACTTGGATTATTGTATCTTTAATCCCAATTCTTATTTTTTGCGATTACAAGAAAGCTTATTCCATGAATTTAACCACTTTTTTCTTTCCTAACTTTTTCTTTTATGTATTTTATTGGCGTTATTCAGAAACAGATTTTACT
>JAUWDN010000195.1 GCA_030608765.1 Promethearchaeota archaeon | reverse complement strand
TTAATTTTATCCATAAGAATCCTCTATTTCCAGCTTGGTATATAGAATCTTCTTTAATTGATTTTGCAATGATACCCTCGTTTCCTTCCTTTCGAGCTGCATTAAAAAAATCTAAGAGCTCTTCTGTATTTCTAATCGATTGCGATTTCACTAAGCGTAATTCGTCTCTCTCTGATACGATTTCCTCTAGTTTTTTCCTACGTTCTAGAAAGGATTTCCCAATATAGGATTCATTTTTGTATTTTAATATATCAAATAGGAATAAACACACAGGTACTTCCTTCATAATGTCTTTCACATGATGTTTTCGTCTTCTTTTACTTAACACCTGAAAAGGAAGCATTTTATCATAAAAAGAGTCCATAGCAACCACTTCTCCTTCGATAATTACATTGTCCACTTTAATATTTTCAATTATGGTTTTGCAAACATCAGGATATTGTTTAGAAATTTCCAACAAACGGCGAGAAAATAGTTTTACTTCCTGTCCTTGTTTATGGATCTGGAGTCTTTCGCCATCTAATTTATATTCTGCGATAAGGGGTATTCCGAGCTTTTCAACTATTTCACCATACGGAACTCTTGATGCCAACATCATTCTTATCGGTATTCCATAGGTTATATCGATTTTTTCAACTTCAGAAATTCCTTTTTCTGCTAAAATTCTTGTAATATTTCCTAAATCAGGATGTAGATTATAAGCATTCTCGATAATTTTTCTGTTTTCTTTGACGCTCGTAAAACCTAATGCTAAGCCATCAATTATAGTCAAAGTCGACGCCCCTACTCTTAATGTCGAAGTAATAATTCGCAATAAATACTTATTTTCTAGTGGTGAGCATTTTCTCATTAATCCTCTTAGAATTCCTAATTTTACATCTTGTGATCCTGCGCCTTCACTTATAGCAATTTTCTGTAAAGCTAAATATAATTCTGAAATTTCTAGTGAAGGTTCTATTTCACTTGATTTTTCTTCGAAATCAAATAGGGATTTCTGCTTTTTCTTTTTAGCCAAAATTAGTTCTGCAGTGGTTCCAATATCGCCTTTCTTTATCAAAATTTCTTTTATTTTTTCTTTATCGATACCAGAATGGAGTTTTAAAGCTTCAATTATCATTTTTTCTGCAAGACCGATTTTAGGGAATTGTTTTATATTTGAAACTAACTCTCCTTGTAATAAATATACAATTTTATCTAAATCTTTAAAATTTTTGCTCTTTTTCACTTCCTCAAAAAAATCTGATAAGAAGTCTATCATTTCGAGCCTTTTCGTAGTAGCTTCTAAATCTGAAAAAAGGATTGCTAAATTTTTAAATTTCATTTTATTATACAATAGTTTTATCTAAGATTAATTTTAAGTCACTATTGAAATTCTTCTTATTTAAGAAAAAGGCTTAAGATTTAAATTCTAATATTTAAAAAATTAGGAAAAAATAATTATATTAATTTTGAAAGCTCTACAAATTTCTGCTGTATTTCCGTTTTAATATTGGTAGAAATTCCCGAAAAAGAGTCTAAAGTGAATTTAATCTTACCATTGGAAATTGAGAATTCGCAGACTTTACCGTCCATGTGTTCGACAGAATACCCTCCACCCTCTTTCTTCGAAATCCAAATGTCATCGTAATGATCTAATACTCCAATTATCACAAATCCTATCTTTGCCTGAACAGCAATATCTAATGTAGATTTAGGAGCGCTAGCTTGTTTTGGTATGGAAACTGGGGTAGATTTAATCGTTGGTTTCTCAACTGGCTCGCTGATTTTTGGAATTTCAATTTTCATATCATATTCTGAAGCAGGTATCATTGTTGGTTGAGGTTGAGCTACTTTTTTTATGGGTTCTGGTCTACTTATGGGTTTGGGCACTGGTTTCGGCGTGATTTTTGGTTCAAGTTCAGGTGCTGATTTCAGTGTTGAAGGGATAACTGCTTCTAATTCAAAGGTAACGGTATAATCATCTAAGGGTTTAACTTTTTTATTTAACAGTGTTTGGAGTTCGTCGTTTAATTCGTCGGTTTCTAGAACTCTCCCAATTTTCCTTTGATCTATTTCTTTTAAATCTTTAATATCTCTCCCTACTATACTTTTACCCACTGAAAAACCATGCCCTTTTAGTGATTGTGCTTGTCTGAGGGCAGTTCTCCTTGAAACCAAACCTTGTTTAGATCCATACCATAGATAAAGCGAAGAAGACCCTTCGTCTAAAATGATTATGTTACTTTCTGATGTTAGATGTTCTTTGGACCACTTTATAGGCTCACTTACGCCACCTTCCAAAACTTGAAACATTATAGCGAATTCCATGAATAATCTTCTCAATAATAAATATTTATCATCTTTAAATAATATTATAAAATTAATAAATTTCATACATTTAAAAATTGAGTTTTTTAATCTGATTTTTTAATAGTACTAAAAAAGACTAAGCACAAAGACAAAAAATAAATGATAGTAATTTGTTACTTAAACTATTAATTATTAAGAATTAACTGGCAAGTAATCTATTTCTAAAAACAAGGTAAATAAAATGGAAATTGAAAAGTTATTCCGAGAAAATCTTCAAAAGTATAATTCATACGAAACAGAAGAACAACCAGAAGGTGAAGGTTGGTTAAAATTAAATGTTAATGAAAATGCGTATCCACCAGTCCAGGAAATACTCAAAGATATAAAATCCGCTTTAGAAAGTGAAGATTTATTGAGAAGGTATCCCGATCCATTTGCTCTTGAGCTTCGTAAAGCGATTCTAAATCAACTTTTAAGAGATAAAAATACATTAACTAATAGAAATACAGTTTTCATAGGAAATGGCTCCAATGATGTTTTAGATGTTATTTTTAAAGTATTCGTTAATCCCGGTGATGATGTAACCATTTTCTATCCGACTTTTAGTTTATATAAAGTTTTAGCTAACCTTTACGATGCAAAAATAAACGAGATAAAATTAAAAGACGATTTTTCTATACCAGAGAGTATTTACGACCAAAAAGGTAAATTATTGTTTATAAATTCTCCAAACGATCCAAATGGAAAATCGTTTGATAACGATACCATACTTAAAATTTGCTACAATTTCCCTGGAATTGTTGTAGTGGATGAAGCATATGCAGATTTTTCTGACTATACATGCCTACCATTATTGAAGGATGTAAAAAACTTAATAGTTTGCCGTAGTTTCTCAAAAACATTCTCGATGGCCTCTTTAAGAATTGGTTACGCATTAGCTGATGCAGTAATCGTTAAAGAAATGAATAGAGTTAAGTTGCCTTATAACACTAATAATATAGCGCAACTTGCGGGTATCTCTTGCATTAAACATAGGAATAAAGTATACGAACAAAATAAGAAAATAATTGCAGAGAGAAAAAGACTATCAGAAAAACTAAATGGTTACAACGGATTAAGTGTCCTTCCTTCAGATGCGAACTTTATATTTATAAAGTTTGATGATAAATCTACAACATTGAAATTCTTGTGGGATTTAAAAGATCTCAAGATTTTGGTAAGACATTTCAGTAAGCCAGGTCTTTATAATTATATTAGAATCACTATTGGGACAAAAGAAGAAAACGATAAATTTTTAGAAGCATTTAATTCCATTGCTGATAAGTATTTGTAAACCCAAGATATTAATACAAAATTTATTATTTTCTTCACATAATAATTAATTATTAGATTTAATTATCCAAAACAAATTTAAAACATTAGTGGAGTTGGTTTTGAATCTCTAATCCTCTATTTTCGTCTAAGGAAGATGTTAAATGTGAAAATTGTGGATATAAGATTGTAAAGCCTTATCCAAAAGACCAACTCTGCCCAAATTGCAAAAAATTTTTACCTACTCCGTATTATGTTGATAACACAGAGGATGAATCAAAAAAACGCGTTCCTAAAGTATACAAAACTAAAACTAAAACAGCTTCCTCAAAAATAGACGGTGTCAGAAAAAAAGAGAAGTCTGCCCCAATTGATTTAGATGCTG
>JAUWDN010000107.1 GCA_030608765.1 Promethearchaeota archaeon | reverse complement strand
CCAATATCATTGATAGAGTAGTTGTGTACCCTGGATCATTTTCCCGAAATAATCTATATATAGATCCAATCAACAAAAAAATGATCATTCCGCCAAAAAATAATATAATTAGAATAAATCCTTCAGATACAGGTAAAAATATGTCATGCAAAATTATTAAAGAGGTCGAAATCATTGAAAAAAAGATGTGGTCTCGAGCACCATATTGAGCTGCTACTCTAGTACGCTCTATTCCTATAACGAAGCCACAGAAAAACGACACAATGATTTTAAAGAATAAGATGTAAAAATCTTCTAACGATATTATTTGAAATAACAATTAATTCCCCATTTTACTTAATATTTTAAAGAATAGATTTATCTGACTTATCACTTTGAAGTTAAATCTTGAAGAAATTAAAAAATAAAACAAGAAAGTTTTTTTAATTTTGATTTTCTGCAAGAATATCTTCCAATTCTTTATCGCTGAGGAAGCCTTTTACCGATAAAATCTCCTTGATTCTTTCAATAACTTGAGGTGCTCCTTTTCCTTCTTCAATATAATCCTCTAACGAATTAACTTTAAGTCCAATCGCTTCTATTTCTTTATTCTTTGCCTCGACTTCGTTCTTAGCTTGAATGATTTCGGCTTCTTTACTGTTTAATTGTTCCGTTAACTCTTTTTTTAAAGATTCTATCTCAATATATTTATCCGAAATCGTTTGTTGAAGATCTTTTTTGACACCTTCAAGCTCTCTTTCTTTTTGTTCATGATCTTCTTTAATACTACCTACTTGAGGTTCTAATTTCTCTAATTTCTCTTTAGCATCATTGTAATCGTTCTTAAGATCTGAATGATCTTTCTTTAGGCTTTCTAATTCTGCACTCATTTTGCTATTTTCTTCCTTTGTTTCTGTAAACTCACTTTTAACAGAAGATAATTCTTTCGTTGCGTTGTTTAGTTCAGTTTCAGTTTTTGATAATTCCGTTTTAGTTTGGCTTAACTCTTTAGAAATGTTATCAATATTTTGTTCTCTTTGCTTTAATTGTTGTTCTATATCTTCAATTTTTGCTCTAAGATCTAATAAAAAACGCCCTTCTATAGCTTGTTTTTTGTCAGGTCTCTCGTTTGCTTTAGACCAATCTATCGAAATGGTTTTCACACCTTCATTTATTTTCTTTTTATTTCTTTTTTTTTATATTAATATTTTTAGGATGTTACAATATATAATTTCTTCAAATTATTTATTTGCTCGTATATCAAAAATTCATAAGTTATTTTGAAAATGTTCTATTAAAGTCCGTTTTTTTAAAGAATATGAACCTTATGAATCACTCAAATTCTTTAAAAATCTTATCAAGTTCACGATCACTAAGAAATCCTTTATGTACCATTGTATCTCTAATTTGTTCCAAAATTTTGGGCGATGCTTTCACTTCAGTGAGCTTGCTCTCAAGTGAATTTATCTTATTAATTAATTCTTCCGATTCAATTTGGTTTGCTTTTATGTTTTCATTAAGGTTATCTATCTCTCTTTTCATTTTAGCCATATCTTCTTTATGGTTTTCTATCGCTCTATCCTTAAATTTTATATTTTGCTCCATCTCACTATTTTTTTCTAAAGTAAATTTTAATTCACGTTGTAAATTTGTAATTGTATCATTAGCTTCTTTTACCTTCTTTTCAAGTTCTTCAAGTTTTGGCTTTAATCGAGTTAACTCTATATCGGTACTTAGTTTATTTTCAGATATATTATCTAAATTCTTTTTAGCTGATGAAAATTTTTCGCTAATTTTGACTAAACTCTTTTCCCTACCGGTTAGTTTATTGTGAGTCTCTTTTAATTTCTCTTCAGTTTTCTTAAAATCTTCTTTTAATTTTGCTATTTCTCCTTCTAATTCGTTTACTTTTGCCCGTAAATCTAATAAAACTCTTCCTTCTATTTTTTGGCTCTTTTCTGGTGATAATTCTGCGCGTTCCCAATTAATACTTATTTCCGCCCACCTTTTATCTTTAATTTTAATATATTTTACTTCTAATTTGTTTATTCGTTTCTAAAGTTTTTATCAAGAATTTCTGTTTATAGTTATGAACTTATATAAAATAAATCTCCTTTTCTTTTATTAAACTTTACTAAGCTATTAATTTTTTATAAAGGGTATTTATTTTACTGAACATACTTATTCAATAAAACGACACCACTAGAAAGTTCTTGAGGAATTCTATTAGTGATTCTGGATGGTTAAATTTAATATAGGATGCGCAGGATGGGATTATAATGACTGGATAGGGGTATTTTATCCTAAACCGCTCGAAAGATATAACCATTTAGAGTTCTACACAAAATTTTTTGATATAATTGAGATTAATTCCACTTTTTACAATATTCCTAAAAAATCGACCGTGCTTAACTGGTACAATCAAGTACCCCCGGATTTTAAGTTCGTGGTTAAAATCTGGCAGAAAATTACCCATAATTTAAATGATCCTGATCTTGATTATGTGATTTCTCAATTTTTCAATCATCTAGCCCCTTTGCAAGAAAAAGTTATTGTTTTTCTATTACAATTTCCTCCATGGTTTAAGTTCACGGAAAAACACTTAAACCAGCTAAACAAGTTATCCAATGAGCTTCCTCTTGAACACAGATATGTAATAGAATTACGCGACAATTCTTGGTTTAAAGAAGAGTTATTAACAGAGATTATTGATGGTTCAAAATTCATTTTAGGGACAACTTACATGCCCGGAATAAAAGCTTACTATTCGCCGAATCAAAGTAAATATTATATTCGTCTTATTGGTGACCGTGAACTAACGGTGTTTAACAGAATTCAAAGAAATCAAGAAGAAAGTATAAATGATCTCGTTAGAAATCTTCAGATAATTGAGAAAATGCCTAATATTTATGAAATTTTCATTATTGTTAACAACCACTTTCAAGGAAATGCTCCCGAATCAGTAAACTTGCTAAAAAAGAGATTAAATCTTCCTCTAATGGAGTTCAATCAACAGAAGAAATTATCAGATTATATTTAAAGATTAGTTATCAAGCATAAAAGATTTAATATTTAAATAGCTTTTTTAAAAATATTGAAAAGAATGAACGAAAAAAAAGTATATAAAATTATTTCTTTAAGTAGCGGTTCAGCAGGATTGAGCAGTTTATTTTCAAAAAATTGCATTAAATTTGATTCTATTAGTCCTTTTGAAAGTCCCTATCAAATTGGAATAGATTATTATTCTAAAGATATAAAGCTTCTAAGTGGGCCACATATGACGCTTCATTTTTGGAAAATATTTTTCCAAGCTCGATTTAACTTTTTTTTGGAAAAGCTCGTTAAAGACTCGGATGCGGGCCTATTGATGTTTGATATAACGAGTAAAAATTCGTTATACAATATTGAAATGTATATTTCAATTTTCCGTGGGCACGATCCCTTTCTACCAATAATCCTTTTAGGAAACAAAGTGGATTTAATGGTTAAAAGACTTATTGAGCAAGAATATCTTGAAAAGTATTTATCGAGAAATAATATTACCCGATATTACGAAATATCTGTAAAAGAAGATAATAATAAGAACATTGAAGCAATTTTCTCTGATTTAGCACATTTAGTTTTTAATAGAGCTCAATAATGACTTTTTTTATGATCAAATCTCATATTTCAAATATTTAAAAAATGAAAATAAGATAAAAAAAAGAAGTAATTTAAAGTAAATTCGCGAAAATACTTATTCCGAAACCCCAAAGCAAAATTCCTTGAACAAACCCGAATACCATTATAACGAAAGCAACAGGAGGCCATGAAAGAAATTTTGAAATTGCTTGGAACGCTCCAATGTAAAACTTAACTGTAATGGCGACGATTGCTGTTATTATGATGAATATTATAATTAATAGCAATTTGGGGTTAATCCAAACGGCAATAAATTCTACTGCTGAATCTGGAATTAAGAGTGCTAAAATGAAGACAGTAGCTGATCCTGCCATAAGACCAAGAATACTAGAGAGTGGTAAGTCATTTATTGGTTTAAAAAACATCGCAATTCCCACAACAATCAAGAATATACATGTAAAGTGGTCAGCATGAGGGGTTATATCACCATACTTAAAACTTGGTGGAATATCTAAGATTAAACCCATAGCTCCTGCCCAGACATTAAGTATTCCAACAATTACGCCAGAGTAAGAAATAATTCTTAAGATTACCCTAAAGGATTTAGAAATTGTAGATTCCGATTCAGATTTTCTTTTGAAGAACGATCCCCTTCGTTTCCTTTCGAACCCAAGCCAAGTGAAGGCAATAACTCCGCTTATGAGAACAAAAATTCCCGCAGATTCTGAAACCCAAGTAAGGAAACCTAATACATAGGGCCAATATTCTGTTTGAAATATCAAATGTATCATCTTAAAATTAGGTAAATTTTAATTATTAGATCGAGTATGGTTTTAAATATTTATTGAATTGCTCTCTCTTTAAAATTTTTAGCTCTTACATATTATAAAATTATAAATGTTCGAAGTCTATCTTTTTTTTATGGATACTATCAAAAACTTAAAGAAATTAGGATTAAAAGAAAATCGAAAATATTTAATTCTGATAATTTGGCTTCTAATAAATATCACAATAATTCAACTCCCTTTTGAATTCGCGGTCCAGATTTTTGCTGTTCGTGTGGATTTGTTAGATTTAATCGGTGTAATAACCTATGTCCCTTTTCTAACATTCTTAGCCTTTACATTTTTATATTCGCTTATTGCTAAAAAAGATATTAAAGAAGTTACTTCAGGGAAAATATTGTTAATTTTCTTTTTGACTCTTCCATTATTGTTTTTCTTGATACCAATTATGGTGGGAATCTTTCTATTCTCGATATTTTCTTACATTTTCTTTACTTCATGGTTCATATTATACGGTGCTTATCTTTCTAGCAAAAGATTAGACGATAGCCTTAAAAGACGCGTTCATAGCTCATTTTACAGAGTCATTCAGTTTTTTGGTTGTTCTATCCTTTCAATCCTTTTATTAACTGCTTACTTATTTGGATCTGAAGATATTGGAAACTTCATTGGTTTAAACTTCACTCCGGTTGTTTACGAAACTTTAAACTATGTGGTAATTTTTATCGGGATTATTGTAATAACTTTTATAATCGTCGGAATCGTATTCATGTTTAAGAAAATCTTTAACGCTTGGCTAGGGATGTTTTCGCTATCGGTGGTAATTTATACTTTTTATTTGCTAGTTAAGATTTTTTTAGCTTTAAGAAGCACAGGTGGAGAGGAAACTTCAATTACAACTCAAATTATAATGCTAATTGTTGACTTATTTATATTGCTTTATTCAATTAGCACCTTAATGGGTTCTCAAGCCGAACTTTTAAGTAAAAAAATTCGAATTAAGCGGATCGGTGTTGACTCAGTTTTAATATGGTTGGTGTTTTCAAAGGTAGCTTACGAGTTTATTCATAATTATCCATTTGCGTTATTTAGTGGTTTCGCGTATGTTGATTACATAGGTATTTTGGATGAGGATGTTATTAATCTGGGTAAAAA
>JAUWDN010000150.1 GCA_030608765.1 Promethearchaeota archaeon | reverse complement strand
GATATAAAGCGTAAAGAGGATATGTTAATGCTTTATCCTCCATGCGTGATTGAAATCTTAAAAAAGGCAGAAGAGGGTCAAAATCTAGTTCATCACGAACGACTCTTCATAGTTTGGTTTTTACTCGCTCTGGAATATCCTGTTGAAAATGTAGTAGATATTTTTTCGACATTACCCGATTTTGACAGAAAAAAAACCACATACCAAGTAGAATATGCAAAGAGAAAAAATTACACTCCATACCAATGTTCTACTTTAAAATCCTTAGGTTTATGCGTGGCAGACAAATATAAGGATGAACTTTGCTTAGAAGGATATGGTTCTAAAGAACTCACTGAAAGAAAAAAGTTGAAACACCCATTATTTTATGTTCGTCTAAAAAAATATAGAAGTGAAAGAGATAAAGAATACAAAAAGAATCTAGCAAAAAGAGATTTGGAGGAATCACAGAAGCAAAATGAATGACCTAACATATTTAAAAAGGTTATTTCAGGCGTATTATCAGGATGAACAGAATAAACTTCCGAAAATTAGCTCTTTTAATTTGAGAGAATTCGGTTATATTCCCTGGGAAAAAGAGATTTTTATGAAACGACATATGAAGTTTGAAAATCCGAGAGAATTGAGAAGTTATTTAATACAAGATCCTCCTAGACACCTGTATTCAAGTGGTTCGCTTTATTTACAGCCTGATGCTAGAGAAATGGAAAAGAAAGATTATCAAGGATGTGATTTAATTGTTGATATCGATGTTGACCATTTCTATACTCCCTGTAAAGAAAAACACGATCTTTGGTATTGTAAAGAATGTGGTGCTGAAGGAACTGGAATACCCGAAAAGTGTCCAAAATGTAAGAAGTCTAAGTTTACTAAATTGAATTGGGTATGTGATGATTGCTTAGATATCGCCAAAAATGAAATCAAGAAATTAGTCTATAATTTTTTAATTCCAGATTTCGGAATAAACGAAAAAGATATGAGAATCGCATTTTCTGGTCATAGAGGATATCACTTAAAAGTTGAAAGTGAAGAACTTAGAAAATTAAATAGCGACGAAAGAAGGGAAATTGTTGATTACCTTACAGGCGACAACATTTCTTTTGAGTTGTTAGGTCTAACTGAAAGATTTAATAAAATTTATGGGTTGTTAAAAGAAAATCACGGTTGGTCTCAAAAAATAATGAATAAAATTGAAGAAATGTTATATCTGCCTACAAAACAAATCGAAACTTTACTTCTTGACGCAAATCACTTTAATTTTAATTCTAATGTAGTTGAAAGTTTTTTAAACTATAAAGATGATTTTTTAGAATTAATTACAAAAGGAGAAAGAAGTGTCTGGGCTATAGAAGGTTTTGGTTTGACAAGGTGGAAAAAATTTTTAAAAGAAATTGTCAAGCAAGTTGGAGTTGAATTGGATGAACCTGTATCTATAGATGTTCACAGACTTATTAGATATCCCGGTTCCTTGCATGGGAAGACTGGATTTAAAACTCAAGAGATTTCTCTAAGCGAATTGGAAGATTTCAAACCCCTAGATGAGGAGAAAGAAAAATTAGATCCAATAGTATTTAAAAGTAAGAAAAATCTAACCCATAAACTAGAGGTAGTGGCAGAAGCTTTGCCCATAACCAAAATCAAAGGTGTTGAGTATGGTCCTTATAAAAAGGGAGAGAAAATCGAAGTCCCTCATCACATGGCAGTATTTTTATTGTGTAAAGAAGTTGCGAAAACAATTTGAGTAAAAATAATAATATCTCTCATCTTTCAATATTATATTAGAATAAAATTTTCTTAGACATATGAATTTAAAAACTGATTATCAGGACCTTTATCAACATTGGCTTAAAGAGTTTGAACAGAGTGAGTTGACCCCCTTAACTCAAGAGCGTTTTGACTACTATAGGAAAAGCGTTGATTACATCGCTAAATTTGAGTTAGAAGGCAAGCAAAATATTGAAAGTCAGCTATTAAAATCATATAAATATGGATTTAAATATTTGTTTAACGATTTTTTAAAGATTCGAGAAGTTAAAATATTGAATATTGCTCTTATCCTTCAAGAAATTGATTATAATAATGTCATTGAAGCAGAGAAGCTATTTTATCAAAATTTAATTAGCGCAATTAAGGGATTTAAAAAACTTAAGATGTTCGTATTGTACGAGGAAGACGAACTGATTGAATTGGATGAAGTATTGGAGCATGAAGATTTATCAGTAGAACCTTCTAGAGTAGAAACTCCCGCAGAAGAAGTCTTAAAAAGCACAGAAGGCGATCTTGGACAAGACACATCAGACAATATTCAATCAGAACAAGTTGCTCAATATAAATACACTCTTATTCGGTTCAACAGCCCCTCTCCGCCCTTAGTCGGAATCGATCTTATTAATTATGGTCCGTTTCAGGAAAACGATATTGCTAATATGCCATATAAAAACGCGAAGATTCTTATTTACGAAAAAATAGCCGAAAAAATAGACATTACTTAATTTTCTTCAAATCGTTTCTTAAATTCCTCTTTAAAATAAATAATCCGATATTTTGAATATTTATCGATAGGAGAAAACTTTGGAGGAAAAGGATTAATTAAGGTTCCTCCACAATATACGCACTTAGATTTTGGATTGAGTAATCCGTATTTTCCACAATCTTTACATTTTTGAAGGTATTTTGTCATCTTACTTACAATCTCTTAATTAAGCATTAATCTCTAATAAATTCAAAGGAACCATTATTTTGTTGAGTTGTATTCTCAAGTACCTCAATTGCGTCTGATAAAATGCCTTCCGCGTCGATATAATCTTTAGAGATAATCTCTAATCTATAAATAGGCGCTCCTAGATATGATAGCTTGATCTTCCTAGTTTCTTTTGGGTTTTCTATTACCTCCATAACTTTTTTCAATGTCTCTTTTATTTTAGTTATGCCATCTCCGCTTGTATTCATAAGTTTTATCTTACCCATAATTTTCACCGTAGAAACCTCAACATTTTCATCAACAATTTCTAAAAACGCTTTTTTAATGTCGTCAGGGATGGTATTAAGCTCGTCCAAGAGATCTTTCCCTTCTTCTTTAAGTGCTTCAACTGCTTCTTGATAAAAATTAAACTGTTCTTTTATTGGCCAGCCAACAATCTCGTATGCCTGTTGTAATGTTAAATCTATTCCCTCCTTTTCAGTTAAAAACTGCAGCAAATTTTCATACTTATTCGCATATTTGTGTTCTTTTGCTATTAAAGCTTTTTGGGCCGAATTTACGCGTCGTAAGGATAAATCAATCTGTCCTTTATCTGGAACAACTTTCACAACTCTTAATACAACTCTTTGACCTATTCTCACAATACTTCTAATATTCCTAACCCATCTACTCGAAATTTCGCTAATATGTATCATACCTCTTGCGGTTTCTTCTGAAGGTAAACCATCGTAATCCGGTAAATCTACATAGATATATTGGTTCTGAATATCTACAACTCGCCCCATAATAAACGCCCCTTCTTTAGGAAACGGATTTCTATTTTTTACCATGATATTTGTTTGAAGTTTTGAATATTTTTTGTAGTATTATTGTTAATTAAAGAAATATGACTTTTTATTTTTATTATCTTATATGAAGAAAAATGTTTTTTTTTTACCCTACGCTATCAAAATTATTGTTTAAAATTATTCTTAAAGTGATCTAAAAATACCTAATTGGGTCGTTCACGATAAATGGGCAGAAAAAGCAGGAATCGAAAATTTTATCGCGAATTATGTTAATAGAAACATCGATTACGGGACTTCTTGGGCGTTTTCCGATGATGACGATAGCAGCTATTATAATACTAATGAAAGCGTCGCTATTAAGCAGTTACATTTCTTTCATCAAAAGGATTTAGAAAACGAAAAAGATAACAAGAATTCGTACGTAAAAGCTTTTTACTTGCACCACCTATTAGATTACTTTAGAGAAACTCGAATTAACATCTATAACATTGATTTGGTTTTTGAAAATTTTTTACTAGAGAAGATAGGATCAGAAATAGTAAATAAGAAAGGCATTAAAATTAGTTTCTTAAATGAAATTCAGCAAATTTTCACACTATTAAAAAAAAATAAGAAAGAATTATATTCTGATCTCAGAGGGGAATATTTAACTAACTTAGATAAAAAAAATAGTCAATGATCTCCTAATAAGTACTATTAGCAACTGTCTCCCTTAGAAATAATACTAGAAATTATAGAAAAAAATATATAGTTGAGATCATTAAGGTAGTTATCATTTAATCTAAAATTATATTTTATAATTTCATATTAAATTATCAAACCTAATAATAAGTAGAGGAAATTGATTTAAAATGCCAACTGATAAACCACATTTAAATCTTGTTATAATAGGCCACATAGACCACGGTAAAAGCACTATGATGGGCGCAATGCTCATTAAAACTGGTGCCATCTCCGATAGAGAAGCAAGAGAACTTGAAAAATTAGCAAAAGAGTACGATAGAGAATCTTGGTCTTACGCATATGTATTTGACCGGTTAAAAGAAGAACGACAACGTGGTATTACTATTGACTTAGCGTTTCGAAAATT
>JAUWDN010000173.1 GCA_030608765.1 Promethearchaeota archaeon | reverse complement strand
AAATGCGATGATATGATGGAGGTTAAGCAAATTTATTCTGTAAGATTGAAAAAACCTACTGAATCTAGTAAAACCACAGAAAAGCCGAAACAAATCCAGAAATCTAAAAAATGAAAAATTATAAAAATTTTTCAAAGCTATAAGGTGATTTTCAAATTCTAAAGAAAGTTGGATTAGGGGGAACTTTCGATCATCTTCATGAAGGACATAAATTTTTATTAAAAACTGCTTTATCTGTTTCTGAATTTATTGAGATTGGATTAACATCTCAGAATCTCTTAGAGAATAAGCAATTTGCTTCAAAATTAGAAGATTATAACACAAGAGAGACAAATTTAAAAAATTTCCTCAGTTCTTTCACTGATTTAAGCAGAGTTAATATCGTTGAGATTAAGAATTGGGACGATATGGCGAAATATTCTCAGGATCCAGATTACGAGGGATTAATTCTGAGTCAAGAAACATACTCAAATGCGGTTAAATTAAATGAACTTAGAGAAGAGAAAGGATTGAATCCGCTGGTATTAATCGTTATACCGCTCATAAAGGATAAAAGTAATCAGATAATTAATTCCACAGCTATACGCGAAAAATTACTGTAGGAAAATTTTTTAGCGAGCGTTCTTATTATAATTTATATTTTTATGATTACTTGAAAAGTGAAAATTTTGAAGTTTTACAGAGATTTCTTATCTACTACTGATATTTTCTATCAAGTATCATTTATTTTCAAATGCTTTATTCTGCCAAGGGATTAACAAAAAAAAATTGACTTTTTTCCCTTGGCTGCGGATATTTAGCTGAGCTATTCTCTTTTAAAGAATCATATGGTTTGTTTATTCATTAAACCGTGTTCTAATTCATGAAAAAGCAAGTTAAAACGATATACTCCACGAAAGATTTAAAAAGGTTAGAGATTTAGAAAAAATATAACGAAAACTAAATTAATTTTGATTTTTAGATATGACGATTAAATTAAAAAAACCAGTTATCGAAATTCTCACTGTATTAAAGAAAAAGAAAACTGAACAATTGGCATCAACGTTAGCAAAAGAATTGAATATTGATTACATTGTCCTCATGGCAGCTATTAACGATCTCATCGATCATGATTTAGGAGGGTTCAGAGAAGAAGAAATTAATCAGATTTCTTTAAACGATGAAGGGCAAAATTATTTAGAAAATGGATTACCGGAAAATCAATTACTAAAACTAATGAAGGAATCTGATGTAAAAGAGATTAGTATGGAAGATTTGATTGTTAAATCTAAGCTAGATAAGCAAATCTTTTATGTTGGCCTTTCTAATATGAGGAAGAACTGTTGGATTGCTCAAAGTAAAGCTACTGGAGAAAATAAGATTTTTCTTGTAGCTGAAGAGTTTCCTGAAACTGATGTTGAAAAATTTATGAAGTCATTTAAGGCAAATCTTACTCGAGATTATTCCAAATTATCAAAAAATGAACAGTTACAATTTGATCTGTTGAATAGAAGAAAATTATTTACAAAAGAGAAAAAAACACAACGCTATATTTTCCTCACAAATAAGGGAAAATCAATTAAAATGTCTGAAATCAAAGAATTAACACATATAAGTAAAATCACATCTGAAATGCTTAGCTCTGGTACGTGGAAAGATTACGATATAAAGCCTTTTGATGTAACCAAACCAGGTCCATCTTTAAAAGCAGGGAAAACACACCCTTTGGTCAATCTCATTAATGAAATTAGAGAAATATTCATTTCAATGGGATTTACGGAAATAAGAGGACCTATCGTTGAAAGCGCTTTTTTTAATTTTGACGCACTGTTCCAACCACAAGATCATCCCGCTCGTGAACTACAAGATACATTCTATCTAAATAATCCTAAATTTGCAAAGTTACCCGAAAAGGATAGAGTATTAGCTGTTAAGGCAACTCATGAAAATGGAGGAGATTCTAATTCGCTTGGATGGAGATATCAATGGGACGAGAATATTGCAAAACAAACTGTATTAAGAACCCATACAACTGCTACAACTATGAGACGCTTAGCTCAATTTTATAGAAATAACGATAAAACGCCTGTAAAAGTATTTTGTATTGATCGAGTGTTTAGAAATGAGAAACTAGATAAATCTCATTTAGCAGAATTTACTCAAATAGAAGGCATTGTTATTGATGAAAATGTTAATTTAAGCGATTTAATCGGCTTATTATCCGAATTTTACAAAAAAATGGGATTTGAAAAGATAATCACGAGACCCGGTTTTTTCCCATATACCGAACCAAGCATGGAGGTTTCTGTATATTATGATAAATTAGGGGAGTGGTTAGAAATGGGCGGTTCCGGAATCTTTAGACCAGAAGTAACTTATCCTTGGGGCATTAAGAATCCAACAAGAGTTTTGGCATGGGGTCAAGGACTTGAACGTATCGCGATGTTATATTACGACCGAAAGGATATTAGAGACTTATATGTAAATCCAATAAAGTGGTTGCGGCAACAACCATATTAAATTGAGGTGAAGCAATTATACCGACTCTCGAATTGAAAATTGATAGGTTAGAAAAGTTAGTAGGAAAAAAGTTAGACATTGAAGAGTTAGAATACGATTTACAATGGATTGGCTTGGATCTTGAGGATATTAATAGGGAAGAACAGAAGATAAAAATAGAATATAATCCTAATAGACCAGACTTCTCTTCTCCAGAGGGAATAGCAAGGGCTTTAAAAGGCTATTACGAAGTTGAATTAGGTGTACCGAAATTCGATATAAAACGAAGCGAAGTTGTATTGAACGTAGATCCTAGCGTAAAAAAAGTGAGGCCGTTTATTGTATGTGGGATTGTTCGAGACATTGATTTAGACGAAGAAGAAGTTGCGACATTAATGACTATCCAAGAACACCTTCACTGGGCTGTTGGGAGAGATAGAAGGAAAGTTGCAATTGGCGTCCATGACTTAGATAAGGTAAAACCTCCTTATAGGTATACTGCTGTAAAACCAGACTCAGTAAGTTTTACACCATTGCATGGAGATGGATACCCCATGAATTTAGAAGAGATTTTACTCCTTCACGATAAAGGCATCGAATACGCTAAAATTTTAGAAGGGAAGGAAGTATATCCAATTATCTTTGATGACAATAACGAGGTTCTTTCATTTCCCCCGATAATTAACGGAGTTCTTACAACAGTTACAGATGAAACTAAAAACTTATTCCTAGATCTGACTGGCACCGATTTGATTGCTGTAAATCTTGCTTTAAACATTTTATCTACGACATTATCAGACATGGGTGCAAAATTAGAAAGCGTAAAAGTGAATTACGAAGGAGGAAAAGAACTTATAACACCTAACTTAGAATCTAATAAATGGGAAGTTGAAATTGATTATATTAACAGCTATCTTGGTCTAAAATTATCTCCGGCTGAAATGATCAAATGCTTTCAGAAAGTTAGGATAGATGCCAAGGAATCGAAGAAAAAGGGTTATTTAGATGTATTCATTCCCGCTTTTCGAGGAGATGTGATACATCCAGTTGATCTTACGGAAGAAGTCGCAATCGGTTACGGTTATTTTAACATACCAAAAACTATTCGAGAGGGGTGTGTAGGAGAGTATCATCCTATTCAAACTTTTTCAAATAAGATAAGGACAATTATGATCGGAGCAGGATACTTGGAAGTTCTCAACTTCATATTAACCAGCTCTGAAAAACAATATAGCTATATGAAACAAGATTACGATGAATCAGACTTAATTCAAATTGCTAATCCCGTATCAAAAGAATACAATACAACTAGAACATCAATTTTACCAAATTTAATGGATACAATGCGATTTAACAGATCTGAAGAAAAGCCAATCAGAATTTTTGAAGTTGGAGATGTTGTTTTATTGGCAACTGAAGAAGAAACTGGAGCCAAACGTGAAATTCATCTCTCGGCAGTATCTTATCACGAAGACGCTGACTTTACTGAAATTAGATCGACTTTAGATTTTATTATGACATCTCTTGGACTTTACAACGAATACGAGATTAAAGTAGGGAGCAATCCTAGTTATATTGACGGTCGTTATGGGGATGTTTATTTAAGAGGCGTTAAAGTTGGAGAAATAGGAGAAATTAGTCCAGAAGTTCTTTTAAATTTTAAATTGGAGTTCCCTGTTGCGGGATTAGAATTAAATTTACAAAAAATTTTATAATTATTTTTTTAATATAACCCAAAATATATCATGGTGGGATTAAATTGAGCGAGAAAGGAAAGAATGATCAAGAATTGG
>JAUWDN010000094.1 GCA_030608765.1 Promethearchaeota archaeon | reverse complement strand
ATTCCAAAATTAATTTCTGAACAAGATGTAAAGCACATCCAACGAAAAGTGGATAAACTTCAAAAAATTAATATAAAATCTGGAGAATACGCTTTTAAATTAATCCTTGGTGGAGATGGCGCAGTTGGTAAAACAAGTATGGTACACAGATATGTTGAAGATTATTTTGCCACTGATTATAAATCTACGATAGGTACTTCAATTATGAAAAAGAAATGTTCATTTGAAGGGCTTGAAAGTACTGTGAAGTTTATAATATGGGATTTAGCAGGGCAAGCTCAATTTAAACGCGTTAGACAAAAGTACTTAGCTAATGCAGAAGCAGGAATTTTAGTTTATGATGTAACAAATCGAATATCTTTTGAAAATGTCAACAACAATTGGTACAGTGAAATTAAGAAAGCGTCTCCTAACATTTCACTTATTTTGGTTGGAAACAAAATAGATTTAGAAAATGATAGAGTGGTTTCTACTGAAGAGGGGGAAACACTAGCGCAAGAATTAAAGTTATCGTATATAGAAACATCTGCTAAATTAGGAGTAAATATAAATGATGCCTTTAAAATGCTTGCTTTACAAATAATAAAAAAGTTTATAGTAATGGAGGATGTGTAAATAGAGCCTCTGGGGGGAGTTGAACCCCCGGCCTACTGATGATTCGAACCAGTTGATTTTACGAATCAGTCGCTCTACGACTAAGCCACAAAGGCGAAATATTTAATATATTAATTATAAATATTAGAAAATTATAAAATTTTACCAATGAATAATAACGATTATATTAGTTCAATTGGAGAATTAACATTAATAAGAATTATTGAAGAATTAATTTTTGAAAAAACGGGAAGGAAATTAATTAGAGATGATTCTTTTTTCTTTAAAATTTTAGAGGGAGACAACCTAAAAGATATCGTTCTTAACTCAGACATGTTCAATGCTGCTACAGATGCTCCAGAACAAATGTCCTTTTATCAGATGGGACGAAAATCTATCCTTATGAATATAAGTGATCTTATTGTTAAGGGCGTAAAACCCCAAGGTGTCATTATTTCTCTAGGACTTCCTGAAAATTTAAAAGTTATAGATTTTAAATATTTGATTGAAGGAATTATCGATTATGTAAAACTGTGGAATATTAATTATCTGGGAGGAGATATTAATAAATCTGAAGAAATTATTATAAATCCGACTGTATTTGGTTTTAAGGATCCAAAAAAAATAATTTATCGAAAAGGTTTAAAACCAAATGATTTAGTTTTAATAAACAATAAATTTGGCTTAACTGGTGTAGGATTTGACATAATTTTGAATAGAAAAGAGAAAATAAAGGATTTTCCTAAATATAGTAGAGCTATCAAAAGTGTATTAGAACCAAACGATATAGGAAAGGAAGGTATTATTTTGGCGGATAACCAATTAGCAACGGCGAGTATTGATTCTTCTGATGGGTTATCTAAATCTTTAAAAGATTTACTTCTGTCAAATCCTAAAATGGGGTTTGAAATTGAATTTAATGAAAATTTAATTCATCAAGATTCAATAAAATATTCAAAAGAATACAATGTCTCGTTAGAAAATTTAGTCTTTAATGGAGGAGAAGAATTTATTCATTTATTTACGACCAGCCCCAAAAATCTTAAAATGGCTCAAAAATTCATCAATTCGAGGGGTGGAAAATTGTTTAAGATCGGAAAGGTAATTTCTGAGGAAAAAATCTATTTTTTAAAAGAAGGTAAAAGAATTGAATTAAAGAGTCAAGGTTATGAACATTTTAAATAATTTACCTTAATGAAAACATTCAAGGAATATAGAACAGAAACGACTACAGAAAAAGTTATAAATTATAATGGATTTTATCCATTACAATTTTACTTTAATTTTAACTTTTTAACAAGAATTAAAACATTTGATCTTATTATTATATTAGCACAGGGCCATTAGCGCAGGCAGGTAGCGCAGCAGGCTTTTAACCTGAAGGTCGTGGGTTCGATATGCTCGCTCGAAAAGATCGGGTGCGAAATTCCCACATGGCCCGCTAATATTTTATTCTTTGTAAAGAATGAGTTAAAAATTATTTTTAAAAGAAAAATTTTGCATGAAATAATTAATCGAGTATGCATTAAAGGTAAATATAAAGATAGATCGTTAAAACGAATAAGCTCTCTTACAGCTAAAAAAATGGTTGATATAGAATTTAAATTACCATCTGATGAACCCGAACAATTAATAATTAAATCCCAAGACACTACTAACGAAGAATATGGGTGTGAACCAGAAAAAAGAGACATAGAAACCCTCTTAAAATATGGTGTTATAAATTTAAATAAACCCAGTGGCCCAACAAGCCATGAAGTAGTCTCTTGGGCCCGCAAGATTTTAGGAATTGATAACGCAGGACATGGAGGGACTTTAGATCCAAAGGTTACTGGAATATTACCTTGTGCGCTTGGTAAAGCTACAAGAGTTTTGTCGGCATTATTGTATGCCGGTAAAGAATATGTAGGAGTTATGTATTTGCACACACCTGAGAAATTAAAAAAAATTGAAAAAGTATTTAAAATATTCACGGGTAAAATTTATCAAATGCCTCCTATAAAATCATCAGTAGTTCGAAAACTGAGAATAAGAGAGATATATTATGCTAAAGTGCTTGAGGTAAATAAGAATCACGTATTATTCAAGGTCGGATGCGAAGCAGGTACTTACATCCGAAAATTATGTTTTGATATAGGAGAAGCTTTATGTTCAGGAGCACATATGTTAGAATTAAGGCGAACTAGAGTAGGGAATTTTATAGAAGATGAGAGCCATGTAAATCTTCATAATCTAAAAGACGCATATTCTATATATTGTGAAGAAGGTGACGATTATTATTTGAGAAAAATTATTTCTCCTATGGAAAAAATGGTATCACATTTGCCAAAAATATATGTAAGAGATACAGCTGTTGATGCTTTATGTCATGGTGCAGATTTAGCTTCTGCTGGAACGTGTTATGTAGATGCACGAATCAATAATAATATGCAAATAGTTTACATGACGCTTAAAAAAGAGCTAATTGGTTTTGGTACTGCTAAAATGAATGCAATGAAGATTTACAAGGCAAGATCTGGAATTGTGGCTAGAACCAATAAAATATTTATGGAACGAGGCATTTATCCTCGGTGGAACGAAATAAACAAAAAGTAAGAAAATATAAAAATATGAAGCAAAAGAACCAACATTATTCTACTCAGTTCCCAGATGTAAAAATTAAAGTTTATTCCGTTTCAGAAAGTTTAAAACACCATTTATTTATTTTTAAAACTATCACGGGAGTTTTTTCATTTAAAAAATTAGATTTAGGAACTAAAGTTTTTATTGAGCACATGACCGTCCCAAAAAAACAGAGCGTTTTACTCGATCTAGGGTGCGGGTATGGTGCGATTGGAATTGTGTTGGCATACAAATCACCTCAAAGCACAATTTATCTAATTGATATAAATACAAGAGCAATCTGGTGCACTAGGGAAAATATAAAATATAATTTATTGGATAGGACAAACAAAGTTATTACTTTATCAGGAAACTATTTTAAACCTATTGAAAAAAAAAACATAAAGTTTGATGGAATTTATATGAATCCACCTTTACGCAATGGTAGAAGAGAATTTCTCAAGTTATGTGAAGAGATTCCTTATTTTTTAAAGCCAAAAGGACTATTTCAATTCGTGATTAAAAAAAAAATGGGCGCAGAATACGTATTAAAATACATAAATAGCAATTTTTCAAATATATTCGATATCAAGATTATTTGTAAGAGATCTGGATACTGGGTTTTTGATCTAACGTTATTAAATTAGAGTAATAATTTTGATTTTCTTATAATAAAATTCAAGAAAATTATTTAGTTAAAATGGAAAATTTTTTTACAAATCGAATATTCTTTTAAAAAATATAGTAAGGAAAGAGGATTTTTTTTGACTAAAAAAAGAAAGATAGATGTTCTACTTCATGAGCTGGTTCCCAAACATTATCTTTTAACAAAAGAAGAATCGCAAAATTTGTTAGAAAAATATAAAATACATATTTCTGATTTACCTCAAATGTTTGAAAAAGATCCAGTAGCAATTGCGATTGGTGCAAAAGAAGGTGATATTGTTAAGATTGTTCGAGATTCTCGTACAACAGTAAAATTCATAAATTATTATCGTTATGTCAAAAAAGAAAAAGTGTAATTAATCTCTTTTATTGAAATTAATATTAAATTGGTTAGGTAAAAAATGAGTGCTGAAAGATTATCTAATAACGATAAATGGGTCGTTTTAAAAAGCTTATTTGATGAGAAGGGTCTAGTGCGTCAACATCTTGATTCTTATAATATTTTTATTCAAAATGAAATGCAAAGCATAGTAGATGAATCGAATGAAGTAGTGCCTGATATTCCCGGCTTCAAAATAAGTTTTGGAAAAATTAAGGTGGGTGTGCCTAAAGTCAGGGAAGCTGACGGTGCCACGATGGAAATCACACCTATTGAGGCTAGAATTCGAGAATTAAGTTATGCTGCGGATATTATATTAGAAATGACTCCCATAACTATTGATGAAAGAACTCAAAGGGAGGAAGCGGAAGAGACACTTGATATTTATATTGGTAAAATACCTATAATGCTAAAAAGTTGTCGTTGCCCTTTGGAAAACTTAACGGAACAAGAGTTAATTAACCGAGGAGAAGACCCACTTGATCCCGGTGGATATTTTATAATAAATGGGACTGAACGCGTACTGGTGACGCAAGAAGATTTAGCTCCCAATAGAATTTTAGCGGAAGAGGCAAGTAGAAGTTCAAGTGCTACACATCAAGCAAAAGTATTTTCTACGAGAAGTGGTTTTCGGGCACCTGTAACTATCGAAAGAAAGAAAGACGGAAATTTAAGAGTCTCGTTTCCTTCTGTTCCAGGCAAAATTCCGCTTGCGATCTTAATGCGTGCTTTAGGGTTACACTCTGATCGAGAAATTTTTGAAGCCATTTCAGAAAATGAGGATATTCAGAAAGAATTGATTCCAGTTATAGATGTCGCTTCGGAAATCCAAGTATTAAAAGATCCTGAAAAATCTCAACAAAATGCTTTAGATTATATAGGAAAGAGAGTCGCAATTGGGCAAACAAAGGATTACCGAATTAGAAGAGCGCTTCAAGTTTTAGATAGATACCTTTTACCTCATATTGGAAATGCGGAAGAGGATCGAATAAAGAAAGCTTATTATTTAGGTCAAATGGCTCAAAAAGTTATGGAACTCGCCTTAAAACTTCGTGAGTCTGATGATAAAGATCATTATGCCAATAAAAGATTGAAATTAGCTGGTGAATTATTTACCTCCCTATTTAGAGTTGCTTTTTTAAATCTTGTAAAAGACATAAAGTACCAACTAGAACGTACCGCTGTTCGAGGGAGAGCTCCTAATATCAAAACTGCTGTGAGAGCGGATGTAATTACTGAAAGGATAAGACATGCTTTAGCAACAGGCAACTGGGTTGGAGGTAAAGCTGGCGTTAGTCAATTGTTGAATAGAACAAATCATGTTGGGACATTAAGTCATTTAAGGAGAGTAATATCGCCATTAAGTAGAAGTCAACCGCATTTTGAAGCGAGAGATTTACATCCCACCCAATGGGGTAAGATTTGTCCAGCAGAAACTCCAGAGGGGCCAAACTGTGGTTTGGTTAAAAATCTTGGATTAGCCTCCATAATTTCTGTAGGAACTGATGAGAGAATAATTGAAAATATTTTGTTCGATTTAGGAGTCATTCCTATAAATGAAGTGAAAAATGTAAAAGGAGATAAGGTAAAAGTC
>JAUWDN010000045.1 GCA_030608765.1 Promethearchaeota archaeon | reverse complement strand
TTTAAGACTAAAATTTATGGAGAATTTTAATGGAAAAAAATTGGTCAAGTAAAATTCATAAAAATAAATAAATTTCATTCTTTTCCTATTCTTCTACGGGAATCTTAATTAAACTAACAAAATCATAACCTTCTAATTTATCTCTCCCATGTAAACTCCCTGTAAGTTCAATAACAAAAGCAATTCCTGAAACAATTCCCCCTGCCTTTTCTATTAAGTTACAAGCCGCTTTTGCGGTTCCGCCAGTTGCTAATAAATCGTCAAATAATAAGACTTTATCATCCTTATCTATTGCATCCTTATGCATTTCGATTTTGTCTGTTCCATATTCAAGATCATAAGTTTCACTAATTGTTTCAGCAGGCAGTTTTCCAGGTTTTCGTATTAAAATAAATCCCGCACCTAACTGATATGCTAACACACCACCCCATATATACCCTCTAGCCTCGACAGCACAAACTTTCGTGATTCCCTTATCTTTAAATGAATTAACTAATCTATCACAAGATTCTTTAAAAGAGGAATGGACTTTACATAAGGTTGTAATATCTTTAAACTGAATTCCTTCTATAGGGAAATTAGGGACATTTCTAATATAATCTTCCAAATTCATAGTTGATCACATTCTTTTTTATATTAAAATTAAATTGTATTTAAGGTAATTTAAAATTATATTTAACTCAATCGTCCATACAATTAAAATCTAATAAATCGTTTAATAATTAGAAAAAGATTAAATAATCATTAATTTATAAAAAATATATTAGACCATTTTATAAATTAACATAAATTTAAGTATCTCTTTAAATAATAGAATAAAAGAATAACGGTGAATTAAAATAAAAGTACTTCTCTTTGGCCCAGCTGGTGCTGGAAAAACATCACTATTACGGACTACCTGTTTAGGTTATAACTTTATGAAAGTTCTCAATCTGAAACCCACTAAAGGAGTCTCGAGAGAGAATTTTATCTTTAGAGGAATTATGGAACTATCCATCTGGGACCTAGGAGGGCAACAACTCTATATGGATCGTTATTTTTCAGAAAAACAGCGAGAACTCGTTTTTTCTGAAGTAATGACAGCAGTATTCATGGTTGATTCCGTGGCAGACGAACCCAAGTTAAAAGAAATTTTTGATAATTTCATGAAATACATTTTTGAATTCAGTCCTGGAGTCGAAATTGTGTATGTTTTATTGAATAAAATCGATCTTCAAGAATCAAAAGAAGACAACATTTATGAACTGCTAATTAAAGACCTCACAGATGATTTAAAAAGTAAAATTGCTTTTACACCGGTATCGGTAAAGGAAGGGAGCGCTCAACATAGGTTGATCGAAATTCTTGATTATAAAATTCAACAGAATACGATGGCTTTACAAAGACTCGGAAAAATACGGCATCTGTTAGACCAACTAAAGTTAACTACGCTTTCGGAATACTTCTTATTCAATCAACCCGATGGTTTATTAGTAGCTTCAACTTTAGGTAAACCAGAATTAGTTAAATTCCAATTCCTCCGCTTTGAAATCGGAAGCCTTGACTCAAACATATATCAAATTTATACAGAGATAATGAATCTTTCAAACTCCACGATTTCTCCACTAGAGTTATCAATAGTTATGTACGAGACCGATAATAACTACATTTTAGTGAAAGAGATAAGCAACGGTTCGGTGTTGATGATAGTTACAAAAAATAAGTCTCCAGAAGTATTTAACACTATTATCAGCGCCGTAAATAGCCAAGAATACAAAGACTTAAAGAATTTCCTCAATAAACAAGATTATTAATCACCAATTTTAAAGTCTTTTTAACCAATTTTGCTTAATTTTTATGATTTTTAATGTTTAAATTAAAAAAATAAGAATTTTTTAAAAATATATTTTAATAATAATTAAGCTTCTTTTTCGTGGAGTTTTCTCTTGGTTAAAAGATGTTGCTTAGCGTGATGTGGCGTTCTCAATACCGTATCGTTAGATTTTTCTATTTCTCTAGCTTGTGTGCATAATTCAGCAGCAGCTTTCATCATTTCGTGAGATGCTGCTAATAAAGGCATATAATCGGCTCTATCTTTTAAAACAAAACACGCCCTTCCCGTAATCTTAGAAACTGAAGCAGCTAATTCAAAAGCTGCAAAGGCTTTAGCTTGGGCGTAAGGGTTTGAAAAGCCTGCTGCCTTTGTAGCGTTAGTGGCATTAATTTCAATCTGAGGTAAAGTAGGAGCCTTTCCTTCTAACATATCCATTATAACTATATTTAATTCGTTAGTTATTATATTAAAAGCACCAGTAATCGCAAGAACTCTTAATAGATCTGAATTGAAACAACTCATCTCGATAGTGTCTAGAAATGGACGTCTTGCTCCAATCATTGAATCACAGCCTACTATTATATATCCCATGTTTTTTTCTTTAAATTCTTCGATAGCCTTTTTTGCTGGAGCATCAGAGACTATAATCGTAGGAATGTTTCCTGCTAATTCTCTTGCTGCTTTCGGTCCTTTTAACGCCGCGTTTGGGCTGGACATTAAGATTAATTCCGGTTCAAACTCTAATAATTTTTTCATTGTCTCTACGCATTCCTCTGGAGGGTTCATCTTCGCTCCCGAGGTAACTTCTCGCACAATTATATTCTTAGATTCTGCCCTCTCATCCAATAAAAAAGCAAGTAATAACGAAGAACCAATGGTTCCGTTCTTAAGTATCCCAATTTTTAAAACTTTTTCGCTCATTTTTAACAACTTTAAATTTATTGAAAATCAAAGAGATTCTACTATGAATTTCTTAAATTGATAATTAATTAAAATTTTTAGTTTTTTTTCTTAAAAATTTTATATGTTATTGCGTTCTATTAAAATTTAATAAATATTAGGATTAACTACAAAATAGAAATGTTGATAAAAAATGGATATAAATGGAGTAGAAATTGAAGATACTTTTTGTGAAGCCTTTGGAGCTGTTTTTACGAGAATTTTAGTAACTGCAATAAATGAG
Source organism: Promethearchaeota archaeon (assembly GCA_030608765.1). The sequence goes on along the minus strand of JAUWDN010000045.1, from coordinate 4,281 downwards.
AAATGGGTCAAAATTGCTAGTCAGATTGCAACTGGTTATGGTACTTCTACAATCCACTGTGATTCAGAAGCTGGTGTAGATGTGTTCGTTTCTGCGAACGATACTCCCGATAATCGTCCGGGAGCAGTGTTGATGTTTTTTAAAACTAAAAAAGATAAAATGGATCATGTTTTATTGAATAGAATTGGACAATGTATATTAACCTGTCCTACTACGGCTTGTTTTGACGCTTTAAATAATTCCCTCGCCCCAGAAAAGGTTTTTGAAATAAAAACGGGGTATAAACTCAAGTTTTTTGGCGATAAATTCGAAGAAAAAGTAGAAGGACTCTATCCTTTTGAAGCATGGAAAATTCCAGTTATGGATGGGGAATTCACCGTTCAAAGTAATTTTAAGGTTGGAAAAGGAATCGCGGGGGGAAATTTCTTGATATTTGGTGAAACCCAAGAAGCTGCCTTAGAAGCTGCTGAAAAGGCAATAGCCGCTGTTAAAGATTTAGAGAATGTGATAACCCCTTTTCCGGGGGGAATTGCACGATCTGGTTCTAAAGTAGGGTCACAATATAGTTTTTTAAACGCATCAACTAACGATCCTCTCTGTCCTACTCTCCGGAACAAAATTGAAGGGTCATTGCTAGGAGATAAGGACAATTTCGTGTATGAAGTAATTTTTGATGGCGCTACCGAAGATGTTATCAAAAAAGCAATGAAGTTAGGAATTCGAGCAGCTGTTCAAATTCCGGGCGTTAATAAAATTAGTGCAGGGAATTATGGGGGCAAACTAGGAAAGTTCCAATATCGATTATATGATGTGTTAACATAATAAAAAAAATAGAATTATTCGTAAAAACGGAAAAATAAGTTTTATTTTAATTTTCTTTTTATCTTTCTTTGCGGTTCTTTAGTGACTTCATCGGTTTCTTCAGTTTCAACTTTTTCAGCTTCTTTTTTTACTACTCTCTTTTTGGAGGGAGCAGACTTTGGAGCTTTCGATGGTTTCGATGGTTTCGATGGTTTCTTTGAGGGTACTTCTTTTGTTTCGACGTATCTAGTCTTAAATTTCTTATATAATATACCCACACCCGCTAAAACACCAATAAGAAGTCCGATAGAAAACGCAATCCATGGAAGGACAGGCGTTAACAAATCAGGGATTACATTGATTTCTTGAGGCGCTAAATTGTAGTCTGAATTGAGAGAAGTTGTTGCGCCATCAACATCAGTTACTGAAACATAGGCCAACCAAACTCCTGTTATTAATTCTTCTGTCCTGACTGTAATTTTCATACCAGGCATATAGATTCTTGATATATTATACCAATCATTATTTTCATCTAAAAGAGATACTGTTATGTAATCAATTGTACCTTCAACATCACTCACATCAAAAGTAAAGACTAAATCTTCTCCATAGTTTACTGATATGCTCTGATTCATAGTAAATCCATTAACATAGTAGCCTTGAATTTCAGGAGGGTTATTTTCGACAAAAATAACAACAGTAGTATTGTCTTTTCCACCATATTGGTCTTCTACTCCTATATGGATTTGATAACTTCCTACTGGTTTAGTTATATCTATTGAAAATGTAGTTGTAAAAGTCCAATTATTATTGTTTGTTAATTCAATAGGGTCCTCTAATTCGCCAATGGAAGTTTGAATAGTCATAGAAACTGTCAGATTTTCCGGTAAAGTGTATGTGTCATCATCGGTAACGTTCAAGTTAAGAGTGCAATCTTCTGCTCTTTTCAATGGATCTTTTGAAAAACTTATCGAAGGAACTACGATTTCTGGTAAAGAGTTTAATACTTTAAAAGGAAAATAAGCTGATGCGTCAGTATTTCTAGAAGCATCCGTTATATTAATCTTGACATAATATAAATCATTAGTATAATTAAACCTATCATCAAGTTCAAAAGAGAATTGCATCAGATTATTGCCCACATCAAATAAATTGTTTTGAAGAGTTTCATTATCGCTATCAACTATAGTTACATTCCAATCAAAGTCGTAAGGTTGAGGTTCATCATTAACAATCAATTCTGCATAGAGAGTTTCACCTCGACTGTATTCGGTGCTGTTAAGTAATAATAGATAGTTTGTAGTTATCGTAAAATTAGTGATTGGAACTGTGGAACTAAGGAGAGAATCAGATATATTATATATTGAGAAACTTACATTTTGAAATCCTAAAGGGTCATAATATCTCGGAGTATAAATATATGTGAAATTATCTGTGCCAGACACATAATCCATGTTAAAATCTTCTACTTCATTATTCGAATAATGAATTTGCATAACAGTATAATTCGGGTTAGCAAATTTTGAAGCGTTAATGTCAAATTGAATAGATTCAAATAATCTATAAACTGTCGTTGCGTTTTGATAAACAGACGAATAATCTAAAGACAGATTTCCATTGTCAGAGCTTTTCAAAGCAGAGAGATCCTGAAAATCAATAAGTGCGCTTTCTCTTTCATTATATAAAGTAAAATCATTGTTAATATTTATTGAAATCGCGAAAGTGCTTAAAAATATTGTCGCAAAAGTAATTATAATCAAAAATAAACTAATTGATGTATTTTTTTTATTCATTTTTCAATCATCTTCTTAATAATTTTTGTTTAATATCTTTATTTTTATATATCAAAACAATACCTACAGGAATCAATACAGGAAGAATATAAAATACAATTAAATTAAATGAAGATAGTTCCAATTGTACTTCATAGTAATATCTTGCAATGGGATTATTGGAACTGTCTCTCAATTCAAAAATATAAGATTTTTTTCCAAAATCATAAGGATTTATGCTTGGAATCACTTCAAACACAATAATATTGATCCCAGATCCAAGTCCATCGAGGTTTGTTTCTACTTTTTCACCATTTACATATAGTGTAAAAGATTCAGACTTATCTTGATTATTCTGAATTATTAAAGTAAATTGAGCCGTTTTACCTTGTTCTATTATCTCAGGAAAAGATACACTTAGTATTTCATACTTCGGCATTATTTCAACATTGAATTGTCTAATGTAGAAATTTGTCTCACTTTTGGAAATTTTCATCGTTATATTAATATTATGAGTTTCCGTGACAGAATAGTTCAAAATGAAGTATGCAGTTTTGATTTCATTTTCCAGTAAAAATATTTCTTCTTTATGAATTACGGTGTCATCTTGGTAGTAACTAATATTAAAGGTTTGCGTACTATTGGGCAGAAAATTAGTTAGAATCATAGATACAAAAGCACTCTCTCCATTAACTATACTGTTTTCATAGATAAAACTGGAGTAATCAAAGGAATGCCCAATATCTATAACTCTATTTATTTCCAAATAAGTAATGTTACCTTCTTTGAATTTAAAGCTAATAGTATGAGGGCCAATAGCAGCTCCCAGAGTTGTCGTTAGATTAAACGACACATTAGTTAACACATTAGTAATAAAGGATATATTTTGTATTTCAGTAACAATCTCAGCTCCTTCCATAGAAACGGTTAAGTTAACATCTTTGGAACGAGTGTTATTGATTGGGACTGTAACATTAACTATAGGCCCTTGATATAATGTCTGTGGTAACCCCTGAATAGACGAATTAACTAAACCAGAAATCACATTAAATTGCTTTAATATATGAGATGAACCAAAATTAGTAGAGTTAGTAAAAATTTGAAGATAGTACCCACTTCCTATTTCCAAGGCATCGGTAATATCGTATAAAAGCGTTGTAGATGTATCTGTAATTGGTTGTGTTATGGTGTTCATTATTTCTTGCTCAGGGTTTTTAAATAAATAACTAATAGAAGCGTCATCAATCTTATATTCAACGGTAAATGGTTCATAGTTTTTAGTTGTAGTGTTATAAAATTTATCTGTTTTTGTGTATGAATAAACACTCGTTATATTTAGAGTATCTTGATTAAAAATGAAATCTGGTATTTGATCAGTGACATTAAAAAACGAATTTAACCTTGTATTGTTATAAATATTACACGCTTCTAAATAAGCTTCGATTAATTTAAGATTGGAGTGGAAATCTTTATCGTTATCAACGGGGTCGATTGATTTTTTATAGGAATTAACAGAAGCATCATAAAAGGAACTTTCAAAAGTGTTGTATAATTGCCATGCCCTATCGTAGTAAGTAAGATTTCCGGTATATTCAAAAAGCTTTAAACAAGCCGACATCATCATAGAATTCGCTTCTAAGTTTATGTATGTAGCGTTTACTATTGGAATACCAATCCAAGATGAATCGCGGAATTGTTCATAAGCATT